>NZ_ASPS01000061.1:0-21976 GCF_000517865.1 Paenibacillus sp. FSL R7-269 | reverse complement strand
CGGCGGGGCGGGCCGCAGCCCAGCCCGCCGGGAGAGCGGCGCGGGCGCAGCCGGCGCCGCACGGCCGCTGACCGCCGTCGATATCGGCGCCGGCAGCGGAGCCATCTCCGTCACGCTGGCGGCGGAAGCGCCGGTGTGGCGGGTCTGCGCCGGCGATATCTCGCCCGGCGCACTGGCCGTGGCCCGGCGCAATGCGCAGCGGCACGGCACGGCGGTGGACCTGCGGCTCGGCGATCTGCTCGAGCCGTTCGCGGGGCTGGAGACGGATATCCTCGTCTCCAACCCGCCGTACATCCCCGGCGGCGACATCGCCGGGCTGCAGCGCGAGGTGCGCGATCATGAGCCGCGCACGGCACTGGACGGCGGCGGGGACGGGCTGGACCCGTACCGCCGCATGATGGAGCAGCTGCCGCTGCTCCCGGCTCCGCCGCGCCTGGTCGGCTTTGAGCTCGGCCAGGGGCAGGCCGAGCAGGTGGCCGGACTGCTGCGGGCAGCCGGACATTGGGACGAGATCATCACCATCGATGATCTCGCCGGGATTCCCCGGCATGTGCTCGGGATAGCTCGGTGAGGACGGGGGAACGGACTGAGAAGACGCTATTTGCTCAAATAACGCGAAAAGATCAACACTTGTGGACTGAGAAGACCTTATTGCCTGTAAACAGGCCTGTGTGAGCAACCAACTGAACGAATAGCGTCCTCTCTGTCCGCATTACTTCCGGGAAGGTGCTTTTGCAGCGAATAAGGTCCGCTCAGTCCGCTGCATTGGAGGTGGCCCGGCTGTTCACCTAACAGAGTACCCCCAAACGATGGAAATTGTATTTAGGCGGCCCCTTCCTTTACAATAGACAAGACGGAACTTCTGCCTGCAGACATGAACGGGAAGAACCAGTACTGAGTAAGGAGACAGAATATGCTTCAGAAGATTAAAAAGATTGACGGTGTCATCCTGGTGATTCTTGTGCTGCTGATGGTGGTCAGCATTTTCTCCATATATAGTGTGACCCACGGGCGTGAGAGGCTGGACGGGTCGCATATTAAGATGATTAAATTCTATATCGTGGGCTTCGTTGCCTTTATCGGGCTGACGTTCGTGGATTATCGCCTGTTTGTAAAATACGCGTTGTATGTGTACATCACGGGCATTGGCATTCTGGTCCTGGTCAGCTTCGTCGGTACAGAGCAGAACGGCGCACAAGGCTGGATCAAGTTCGGTACAAGCTTCAGTCTTCAGCCAGCGGAGCTGTTCAAGCTGATTCTTATTCTGTTCCTGGCGGCTGTGCTGGTCCGCAAGAATAAGAATAAGCTGCTGTTCTGGCGCGATGTAGTCCCGCTGGGATTATTCAGTTTCGTGCCGTTTGTCATCGTAATCAGCCAGAATGACCTGGGGAATGCGCTCTCGTACATCGTTATTCTGATCGGTCTCCTGTGGATCGGCAATATTAAATTCACCCATGCGCTGATCGGGCTGCTGGTTATAGGCGGCTCGGCGGCTGCCGGAATTATGAGTTATATTCATTATCACGATGAAATTAAGGATTTTCTGGTAGATATCAAACGCTCGCACTGGATTGAGCGCTTCGACCCGTGGCTGGTGCCGGATAAGGCGACGGCCAAAGCGATTTATCATACGAAGAACGCCAAAATGGCCATCGCTTCCGGCGGCATGAGCGGTGAAGGCTATATGACGGGCAGCTCGGTGCAGACCGACCGTGTACCGTACACCTACTCGGACTCCATTTTTGTACAGATTGCGGAGGAATACGGCTTTGTCGGGTCGGCATTGGTGCTGCTGCTGTACTTTATCCTCATTCACCGGATGATTCTAATAGCACTGGAGTGCAAGGATAGGGGCGGGCCATTCCTGATCGTCGGGGTGGTGGCGATGCTGCTGTACCAGATTTTTGAGAATATCGGGGCCTTCCTGGGCCTGATGCCGTTGACCGGGATTACGCTGCCGTTCATCAGCTTCGGGGGAACCTCACTGCTGATCAATATGGCGAGCATAGGACTTGTCATGAGCGTACGTCTGCATGGGCAAGAGGTGGAAGAGGATCTGCCGAGTCCTGCGCTGTATTCTTCCCCGGCTCCCGCCAAGAGAAGCTAACTCATTAAGAATAGTAAAGCCCGCGCATATGGGGAAGCTGGATGCTTCATCTATACCGGAATTCTTCGTATACGAAGGGTTCCGGTATTTTAGTTTTGAAATGTAAGAATTCATGTGTCTGGGCGTCTACGGAACTAAGGCCGTTCGGATGAAGTGGATCAGCTATGCAGAAATAGAAAAATTGAATAGATGCTCCCAATTGAATTACAATGGAAATTAGTGGGTTGAAGCCTGGGCTGGGTGTAACGGGCGGATTCCTAATCCGGAGAGGTTGAGGGGTATATCCTTATGTTGCAGAGAATCAAAAGAATAGACGGCAGCATTGTGCTTATTTTGATTGTGCTGATGGGGATCTGTATCTTCTCCATTTATAGCGTGACTCACGGAAGAGACGATCTGGACGGAATGCATATCAGGATGCTTAAGTATTATGCTGTGGGCTTTGTCGCTTTTATCCTGATCACCCTGTTCGATTACCGCCTGCTGGTACGGTATGGGCTCTATATTTATATTGCCGGGATTGGGATTCTGCTGTCGGTCAGCTTTTTTGGCAAGGTGAAGAACGGTGCCCAAGGCTGGATCGGTATTGGAGATTTAAGCATTCAGCCGGCGGAACTGTTCAAGCTGATTCTAATTATTTTTCTGACCACCATGCTTGTCCGCAAAAATAAAACCCGGCTCCAGTTCTGGCGCGATGTCGTGCCGCTGGGTCTGATTGCATTCATGCCGTGCGCGCTGGTCATCATCCAGAATGATCTGGGCAATGCGCTCAGCTATATCGTAATCCTGCTTGGCCTGCTATGGATCGGGCGTATCAAATTCTCCCATGCGCTGATCGGGCTGATTATCGCGGGCGGGGCAATTCTGGGCTTCATCCTGTGCTATATCAACTATCACGAGCAGACGGTTAATTTCATTGAAAAAACGCTGGGCCGGGATCATTTCGTCAGCCGGTTTGACCCTTGGCTCGTGCCTGATCTAGCCAGCAGCAAAGCGAGCTATCAGACGAAAAATGCCCAGACGGCGATTGGCTCCGGGGGCCTCAAGGGAGAAGGCTATTTGCAAGGCAGCTCCGTACAGAGCAACCGTGTGCCGTATCTGTATTCGGAATCGATTTTTGTGCAGATTGGGGAGGAATTCGGCTTCCTGGGCGCAGCGGCGCTGCTGATGCTCTTTTTTATCCTGATCCACAGATTAATACTGATTGCCTTGGAATGCAGGGACCGCGGCGGGCCGCTGCTGATTGTCGGGATCGTGGCGATGCTGCTGTATCAGATTCTGGAGAATATTGGGGCGATGACCGGACTGATGCCGCTGACCGGCATTACCCTGCCTTTCATCAGCTACGGCGGGACCTCGCTGCTGATTAATATGGCCTGCATGGGGATAGCGATGAGCGTAAGGCTCTACGGACAGGATGTGGAGGACGATCTCCCGCTGCCGCAGCCGGACGCGAAGGGCAAATCCCTTTTGTCCAAAAACTAGGCAACTGCCGTCTCTACTTCATAAATAATAGATTACTAGGTTTGCAGTCTCTCATTCCTGGACATACTGGGAACATAAGAGGTTCAGAGGGAGAGGGGCTGCGGAAGATGGAGGATGTTAAGCTGGAGCGAGGGGATTCCCTGCGGATTACCTTTAAGTATACTGCCATTTTAATTTGTTTTTTTATGATTCTGATGATGGCCTGGGAAGGGCAAAAAAGTGATGCTGCTGTTGCAGAGGTATCCATCCCGCAGGAGTCAATCCGCTTGCGTATTCTGGCGAATTCGGACGGCACCGGGGATCAGCTGGTGAAGCGCCAGATTCGTGACCGGATCGTGGAGCAGATTAATCAGTGGGTGGCCGGACTGGAAGATCCGCAGAGTCTGGAGCAGGCCCGTGCCCTGATCCGTAATCACCTGCCGGAGCTGAATGAGCTGGTGGGCAGAGAGCTGGCGCTGCGCGGGATTGAATACGGCTATCAGGTGGAGCTGGGCACGGTTCCTTTTCCGACCAAAATGTATGGCGGCCGGGTCTACCCTGCCGGAGAATACGAGGCTGTCCGGGTTACGCTTGGAGCAGGTAAGGGACAGAACTGGTGGTGCGTGCTGTTTCCGCCGCTTTGCTTCATCGATGCGGGAACCGGGGATGCTGCGGCTGCGGAACCGGCTGCTGCGAAGGCTGGAGCTAAGGATGTTACTAAGGTCTCAGCCAAGGCTTCGGGAGACGGCGCGAAGGTGAAGGGTGCGGATGGAACAGCGCAAGGGGCAGTATCCAGTCTCTCGGATTCTGCTAACAAGGAAGGAAGCTCGGGTGATGCTGCTGGGACACCGAAGGTGAAGTTCTTCGTGTGGGAGCTGCTGAAGAATATCTGGAGCTGGATCTGCGGGCTGTTCGCCTGAATGTCCTGAGAAGGATGGTGTAGACGCATATTGGATTCTACAGTTTTTGCGCCGGATATGGTACGATGATTGCAGCACTTGAGCAGAAGCGGCTCCGCCTGAGGGGGCCGTTTTTGGCGTAATAATTCAATTAGAAAGCTAGTGATGATAGATGACAGAAGATAAGCATTCACCGTTCGCGGCCCAGCGCCGCAGCGGTCATATAGAGTCTACTCTGTACTGGAGCCTTGCTTCCGGTAAGGAGGGAACAGATGGCGGATTGGGGAGTTTTGCCAGTTGGCAGCCGGGCGGGAGTGACCTGGGCATGATCTCAGAAGCGGCAACGCTGCTGCGGAACGGGGAGACGGTGGCCTTTCCGACGGAGACGGTGTACGGACTGGGTGCAGACGCGCGGAATACAGCAGCGGTTGAAGCGGTATTCGCAGCCAAAGGTCGTCCCTCGGACAACCCGCTGATCGTGCATATTGCCCGGCGGGAGGATCTTGAACGTCTGGTGACGGAGGTGCATCCGGTGGCCTCGGCGCTGATCGATGCCTTCTGGCCCGGCCCGCTGACACTGGTACTGCCGGTGCGGCCCGGCGTCCTTTCGCCGCTGGTGACGGCAGGCCTGGATACGGTTGGCGTGCGCATGCCGGATCATCCGGTGGCGCTTGCGCTGCTGCGCGCGGCGGATTGTCCGGTTGCTGCGCCCAGCGCCAACCGCTCCGGGCGGCCAAGTCCTACGCTGGCCGCCCATGTGCTGGAAGACCTCGCCGGATATATCGGCGGGGTTCTGGACGGTGGCGCGGCCGGGGTCGGCCTGGAGTCGACCGTGGTGCAGGTGCAGCCGGACGGGACGGTAGCCGTGCTCCGTCCAGGGGGCATCACCGCCGAGCAGCTCGCGGCGGTGACCGGCACTGAAGCGGCCGCCGCGAAGCCGGCCGCCGGCAGCAGCCCGGCGCCGCGCGCTCCGGGCATGAAGTACACGCACTATGCCCCGCGCGGCGCGCTTGGCATCGTACGCGGCTCCTCCGCGCAGCGCGTGGCGGATACCGCCGCAGGGCTGCTGCAGGCGGCGCAGCGGGCGGGCGAGATCACGGGCCTGCTCCTCTTCGAGGAGCATAGGGCCCTGTATCCCGCCGACCCGGCTGCCTGCACGGTGTCTCTCGGCTCGCTGTCCTCGCCGGAGGAGGCGGCCCGCTTCCTGTATGCCGCCTTGCGGCGTTTTGATGAAGCGGGGGCCACGTACATTCTGGCCGAGGCCTGCCCGGTCACGGGCCTCGGCGCAGCCATCATGAACCGGCTGATGAAAGCCGCCGGTGATACGGTAATCGACGCCGGTTAGCAGGCTGCTCTGTTAGCATGAACCGTGTCCGCCTGTTAAGCCGCTGGAAGGAGGTGCTTCTATGAGTGGAAAGGATCAGGAAGCCGATCAGGACAAAGTCAGAGAGCTTGAACGTCAACTGAAGGAACACGGTCAGCAGTTGGCGGAGATGGAGGGGCAGTTGGCCGAGATGGAGGAGGAGCTGGACATCCTCAAAAAGTCAAAGGAATATTTCGATAAACCCGAAAAATGAATTTTCAGATAAGCTGATACACCTGATTTCACGCAGGCTCTGGCTCCCTCCAGCCCCACCTGCCATCCACCTCACAGTCATGAATACCATCTTGTCCGCATATCGTTGTTGTACAAGAACTTACGGACTCAGGGTGGAGGGTTATTCATGGGCTGGGACGGAATATATGGGGGCTGGGGCCAGTTAGTAACAATAGCTATTATGGCAGTTGCGCTGGGGATGGATGCGTTCTCGCTGGGCGTAGGCATCGGGATGAGGGGCATCCGTCTGCTGCATGTGCTGCAGCTTAGCCTGCTGATTGCTTTTTTTCATGTACTGATGCCGCTGCTGGGCCTGTTCACGGGCAGCTATGTCGGCCATTTGCTGGGACAAGTTACCACGTATGCCGCCGGAGTCCTGCTGGTTCTGCTGGGCGGACATATGGTGTTCAATTCCTTCCGCCAGGACGACGGCGGCAGCAGCCGGCAGATGGATCACCGGACGATCTGGGGGATGCTGCTGATCTCGCTCAGTGTAAGTGTGGATTCTTTCTCGGTCGGGGTTTCACTCGGGATGTTTGTGAATAGTATTATACTAACCGTGCTGGCCTTCGGTGCCTGCGGCGGTGTCATGTCGATTACGGGGCTGCTGCTGGGCCGTCGGGTAAGCCGCGGACTCGGAGAATACGGGGAAGCGCTGGGCGGAGCCATCCTGCTGGCGTTTGGTTTGATGTTCATCTTCTGATACAATAACGGCAATACCCACGATTTTTTAGCTTTATACCGAAATTATAATGTTTACCGGAGGTGGAAAGGTTGCTGCATATTTTATTTGTCTGCACAGGTAATACCTGCCGTAGTCCCATGGCCGAAGGGCTTCTGCGGAAGCTTGCGAAGGAGCGGGGCATTCATGTGGAGGTGCGGTCTGCCGGAGTTTCTGCTGTCCCGGGTACTTCCATATCCAGACATGCTGGCGGCATTCTGCAGGATGAAGGGATTCAGGACCGCATCGTATCCTCACAGCTGGACGGGGAGGCGGTGGCCTGGGCTGATCTGATCCTTACCCTGACAGGAGCACATAAACGGCACTTGCTGCAGTATTTTCCTGACGCCGTTACCAAGACCCATACCCTTAAGGAGTATGTCCAGACGCAGGAATCCGTGAATGCCGATATCCGGGAGCTGGACAGCCTGTATGCGGAGGCAGAGCTGAATCTGGCCCTGGGCACCGAGCCGGATGCTGCGGCTATGCAGCGGATGATTGAGATCCGCCAGCGTATCCCCAGCTTCGATATCAGTGATCCGTTCGGCGGCTCGCGTGAAGATTACGAGCTGGCGGCGGCTGAGATCCGTACGGCGTTGTACGGTCTGCTCGATAAGCTTGAATCGCTAAGACGGCTTTGAAGTGGTTGATTTTTTGCTGACTATCCCTTAAGATGTAATAAATATGATCCGGTTCCGGTGTAACTGGCGACAAGTGTGGATGAAACCACGATGGAGCACCTGGAATAAACGGCCGGTCGCCTGGGCAAAAGAGCACATCCGCAGTTCAACCTGCGGACTGCTCTTTTTTGTTTAAAAGTTGCATCTCCATGGAAATCAGAAACGGTTGAAGGGGGCGGTAAGATGGAGGAAGTCCTGAAGCAGAATTCAGGGGATGACCGCTTATCCGGTAAGGCGGCTGCAGAGCAGCAGCTAACGGGCGGCGGGGAACTTTCTTTGGCCGCAGCCACTGCTGCGGTAACGCGTGAACTTGCAGTAGCGGGCAAGCTCGGTCCGGGGAAGATCCTGGTCGTCGGAGCCAGCACAAGCGAAGTGGCGGGGAAGCGGATTGGGACAGGCGGAGCGCTGGAGGTTGCACGTCAGCTGCTGGAGGGGATTACGCAGATTGCGGATGAATTTGGTTTTCACCCGGTCTACCAGTGCTGCGAGCATTTGAACCGTTCGCTGGTGATGGAACGCGCCCTGCTGGAAGCCCTTGGCCTTAGAGAGGTATCGGCTGTACCCATTCCGGGAGCCGGAGGCTCCATGGCTGCTGCGGCCTACCAGTCCATGACAGACCCGGTACTGGCAGAGACCATTGAAGCTCATGCCGGTATAGATATCGGGGAGACCCTGATTGGCATGCATCTGCGTAGGATTGCCGTACCTTACCGGCCAAGCCTGCGGGTTATCGGGGCTGCCCGGGTAAATGCCGCGTGGAGCAGACCGCCGCTGATCGGCGGGGAACGGGCTGTGTACCGCACGCCTGAGACTAGCGGTTCCGCGAATTGTGACTGAAGTGAGAGGGTTTAACTAACACCACATAAAATCAGAGTTACAGGGAGGAAATTAGAAACATGGAACAATTGCGTAAAAGTGACCCGGCAGTACTGGAAGCGATGGGCCTCGAACTGAGCCGCCAGCGTGCGAACATTGAACTTATTGCCTCAGAGAATATTGTAAGTGAAGCCGTCATGGAGGCCATGGGCTCCGTGCTTACGAACAAATACGCCGAAGGTTATCCCGGCAAGCGTTACTATGGCGGCTGTGAAGATGTCGATATCGTAGAGAACCTGGCCCGCGACCGTGCCAAGGAGCTGTTCGGTGCCGAGCATGCCAACGTGCAGCCGCATTCCGGCGCACAGGCCAATATGGCTGTATACCTGGCTGCGCTTAAGCCGGGCGATACCGTTCTCGGTATGAATCTGGCGCATGGCGGCCATTTAACTCACGGCAGCCCGGTGAATGCTTCCGGAATTCTGTATAACTTCGTGGCTTATGGCGTACAAGAGGATTCCTTCCTGATCGATTATGATGAAGTGCGCAAAGCCGCCTTCAAGCACCGTCCCAAAATGATCGTTGCCGGTGCGAGCGCATATCCGCGTACGATTGATTTTGCCGCACTTGGTTCGATTGCGAATGATGTAGGTGCCCTGTTCATGGTCGATATGGCCCATATTGCCGGTCTGGTGGCTGCCGGTCTTCACCCGAGCCCGGTTCCTCATGCCCACTTCGTCACTACAACTACGCACAAAACCTTGCGCGGTCCGCGCGGCGGGATGATTCTGTGCAGACAGCCATGGGCTGCTGCGATTGATAAAGCAGTCTTCCCAGGTTCTCAGGGCGGACCTCTGATGCATGTGATTGCGTCCAAGGCTGTCTCGTTCGGTGAGGCGCTGCAGCCTTCATTCAAGACTTACGCCGAGAACGTAGTTAAGAACGCTAAGGTGCTGGCGGAGACCCTGGTCGGCGAAGGCATTAATATTGTATCCGGCGGAACCGATAACCATCTGATCCTGCTCGATACCCGCAACCTGAACATTACCGGCAAGGACGCCGAGAAGGTGCTGGATTCCATCGGAATTACAGTCAACAAGAACGCGATTCCGTTTGACCCGACCAGCCCGTTTGTCACCAGCGGTATCCGCATCGGCACACCGGCTGTTACGTCGCGCGGAATGGATGAGCAGGCTATGGTAACGATCGGTCAGATTATTGCACAGGTCCTGAAGAATCCGCAGGATGAAGCTAACTTGACCCAGGCAGCAAGCGGGGTAGCGAAGCTGACTGAACAATATCCGATTTACCCTGGATTGCAGTACTAATCCCCATCCCTTTAACATCGCCTTTGCGTGTCCGGTTCCGCCGGATTTACGCAAGGGCTTTTTTAAATATAGTGTATATGTTTCACACTATAAATTATTCTTCTATTTCTCGCTGAAACGGTACCGTCCTTTAAAAGGACAGCAAAGTGTTTCCACTTGTTTGCTGTTACATAATGTTCACAAATAGCTGCTGAGAAAACGCCATGAATTATGTTGAAAACGTAATGAAAGTTCATGGAATTTTCATAAAAACTAGTGAAAGAAATGTGAATAGTATTAAAAGCGCTTAATCGTACAAACTAAGCTTTGTTTTATATCCAGGGAGGTGGCTATATTGCCTTAAGCTTCCATGGTGTGGTAATTCCCCAGTAAACGGGGGGGCCTGCGGATTTGTCTATCTGTAGGTGAAAAGAGGACTTGGTGATGATATAATAGATAGGATTTAGCCACCTGCGAAGCAGAACGCTTACTTTGGCTATAAATAAGACTTACAATTACCGGAGGGACAACATGGGAAAATTGGTGATTTGCGATCATCCATTGATTCAGCACAAATTGACATTCATTCGCGATGTGCGGACCAACACAAAAGAATTCAGGGAGCATGTCGACGAAGTAGCAACACTTATGGCTTATGAGATTACACGTGACATTCCGCTGGAGACCATTACGGTGCAGACGCCGGTGGCTGAAACACAAAGCAAGGTAATTTCGGGGAGAATGCTGGGATTGATCCCGATTCTGCGCGCCGGTCTGGGGATGCTCGAAGGTGTGCTTAAGCTGCTTCCTGCAGCCAAGGTAGGCCATGTGGGCCTGTTCCGTGATCCGGACACCCTGCAGCCGGTAGAATACTACATCAAGCTTCCTACGGATGTCCAAGAACGTGAGTTAATCGTAATTGATCCTATGCTGGCTACAGGCGGCTCTGCCATTGCAGCGATTACCTCGCTCAAGAACCGCGGCTGCACCCAGATCAAGATGATGAACCTGATTGCTGCCCCGGAAGGCGTTGCGGCTGTACAAGCTGCTCATCCGGATGTGGATATCTATGTTGCAGCACTTGACGATCATTTGAATGATCATGGCTATATCGTTCCAGGCCTCGGAGATGCCGGGGACAGACTGTACGGTACCAAGTAAGAAGCACAGATAATAATAGTATCAACCCAATAGACCACGGTTTTCAGAAGAGAGGGAAGGGCTTATGTCCAAAATTAAAGTAATGACGATTTTCGGAGTGCGCCCCGAAGCGATCAAGATGGCGCCTCTGGTTCTGGAGCTGAACAGACATCCTGAGCAGATTGAGTCCATTGTCTGTGTAACTGCGCAGCACAGAGAGCTGCTGGATCAGGTACTCGAGGTATTCAAGATTACCCCGGATTATGATCTGGACGTAATGAAGGACCGCCAGACGCTTAACGAGATCACGATTCGGGTGCTCGAAGGCCTGGAGCCCGTGCTCCGCGAAGTGAAGCCGGACCTCGTGCTTGTGCATGGCGATACCCTGACCACCTTCCTGGCCAGCTATGCGTCTTTCCTGCAACAGATTCAGGTTGGGCATGTGGAAGCAGGTCTTCGGACATGGAACAAGCTTTCGCCTTATCCGGAAGAAATGAACCGTCAGCTGACAGGCGTGCTTGCTGATCTGCATTTTGCTCCGACTCACTGGTCAGCGGGCAACCTGAGACACGAGAACAAAAAAGAATCAAGTATTTATATCACAGGCAATACCGTAACCGATGTGTTTCAATATACCGTACAGCCGGACTACCGGCATCCGGTCCTTGATTTTGCTTCAGGAAAAAGACTTATTTTGATGACGGCGCACCGCAGAGAATCCCAAGGCGAACCGCACCGTCATATTTTCCGTGCAGTCAAAAGAATCGCTGATGAATTTGAAGATGTAGCCATTGTGTATCCCGTGCACCCGAGTCCGGCAGTGAAGGAACCGGCACATGAGATCCTCGGCGGACACCCTAGAATCAAGCTGATTGATCCGCTGGATGTCGTTGATCTGCATAACTTTTATCCGCATACCCACCTGATATTGACCGATTCCGGCGGCCTGCAGGAGGAAGCTCCCTCCTTTGGAGTTCCTGTGCTTGTGCTGCGTGATACAACCGAGCGCCCGGAAGGGATCGAGGCCGGAACACTGGAGCTTGTGGGGACGGACGAGGAGAAGGTGTATCAACGGACACATGCTCTTTTGACCGATCAGAACCTGTATCAGTCGATGAGCCGGGCCGCCAACCCGTATGGAGACGGCAAAGCCTCCGAAAGAATTGTCAATGCGATTTTGCACCATTTCGGAGCTGTTCCAGAGCGCCCGGAAGAATTTCACACAATGTTCACAAATGATAAAACAGGGCAAGACAACTAATATACTAACGTTAATAAAAGCAGCATACAGTTAAACTGTACGGTTTATATGGTTTTGGTGTTTTTTGCTGTGATTATTTTCATATTTTCATGCGATTTTGGGCAATTTTCTGTGAATTGACAAAGAGTCTGGATATTCAGTAAAATTAGTTGGGATTGTAGCCTATGAAGGAACCAAAGGATGAGCCTGGACTGGGGCGAACTGCTCTAGTACTCGGGGGTGCGGGCAGCTTGCTCGCCGCTTACATTGTAATAGGCTTTTTTGTGGCAAAGTGGCTGCGCAATCTGATGGACGGACCTGCCGTTTGGCTGGCTATCGGAACGATTGCCGGGTTGATTCTCGGCGTTGTGAATGTTGCTTTGCTAATCAAAAAATTTTTGGGGGAGCAAAATGGATAATATGACTCCCGTAATCAATATCGTCACCAGGGTGACAGTAATCATTATGGCAGGATTGGTAATGGGGTGGGCTCTCCATCATGAGACCCGTGCAGTTACTCTGGGAATGACACTCGGCTTGCTGGCAGGACTGGTTAATTTCCGTTATCTAGCCCTCAAGGTCAGAAGAGTGACAGCAGCGGTGGCGAAGCAAGGGAAGAGCTCCTTCAGCCTTGGTTTTGCTACAAGAATCAGTTTTGGAATTCTGGTTACCATGTTTTCAGTCAAATATGAGCATTTTTCGCTGGAGGCAACGATTATCGGCCTGTTCATCCCCCAGCTTCTGGCTATTCCCGTGGGGATATATCTAGGAATCAAGAATAAGCTGTAGCCATATTAACGAGAAAGGGGGATGATACTATGCACGAAATGCCTTTAATCTATGTTGGCGGAATACCAATCGACCTGTCTGCTGTGCTGATGCTGGTAATCAGCTCGGTGATTGTATTCGTACTGGTCATGCTGTCCGTCCGCAACCTGTCGGTTGAGAATCCATCCAAGCTCCAGAATTTCATGGAATGGGTGGTCGAATTTGTACAGGGGCTGATCAGCAGCGCCATGGATCTGAAGAAAGGAAAGCCTTACATATCACTGGGATTGACGCTGATACTGTTTATCTTCGTCTCCAATCTCCTTGGTCTGCCGTTTTCCGTTATTACAGAGGCCGATGGTCCAGTTACAGTCTTCGGACATGTTATCGAAGCAACCAAGAACCTGGCTGATGGCGCGCATGCTGAGATTCTGTGGTACAAATCGCCGACCGCAGACATCAACGTAACCGCAGGACTTGCGATCGTTGTGTTTGTACTCATGAACTACTTAGGGATCAAGCTGAACGGCAAGCATTATTTCAAACATTATATTGAGCCGTTTCCAATTTTCTTGCCGCTGAACATCATTGAGAACCTGGCGAAGCCAGTGGCGCTTGCCATTCGTCTATTCGCTAACATTTTCGCCGGCGAAGTTCTGATTACTGTCATTCTGAAGCTGGGACTGTTCAGTATTCCGTTCCTGGCCATCTGGCAAGGCTTCAGTATCTTTGTCGGGGCGCTTCAGGCCTTTATCTTTACGATTCTGACGATGGTCTACATCGCACAGATGACGATCCACGAGGAAGAAGCGCATTAATAAGCTGCCGTGAGGATAGCGGCAGGTGCCGGAAACCTTCGCGGGAGATTTTATATTATTAAGACATTACACAAAGAACCGAAATTAAAGGAGGATATTTACAAATGGAATTTTTAGCAGCAGCAATCGCGGTTGGTTTGGGCGCACTTGGCGCAGGTCTGGGTAACGGTATGATCGTCAGCAAGACGGTGGAATCTATCGCCCGTCAGCCGGAAGCACGTAACGCACTGCAGACAACAATGTTTATCGGTGTAGGTATCGTGGAAGTTATTCCTTTGGCCGCTACAGTTATCGCGTTCCTGATCATGTTTACTTAATAAACCGTTTTTACGGTTTGGCGGGGAGGGCAAGTGCCATCCGCGCCTTACTTTTGTATATGTCCGCAAGCCGCGGTAACGGAAGGGAGTGACCTCAGTGAATATCGTTTGGACCAATATAGTATTTTCCATTGTTGCATTTGGAGTTCTGTACTTCCTGCTCAGCAAATTTGCCTTCAGCAAGCTGTTCGGAATTATGGAGAAGCGCCGCGAAATGGTGCTGCAGCAAATGGATGAAGCAGCCAAGACCCGAGAGCAGGCGGTCGCTTATGTAGAAGAGCAGAAGCAGGCCCTGCAGCAGGCGCGCCAAGAGGCACAGGCTATCATTCAGCAGTCCCAGGCTACCAGCAACAACCAGGTTGACAAGATTCTCGAGCAGGCTCATGTGGAAGCAAGCCGTCTGAAAGATGAAGCGGTACGTGACATTGCGAACGAGAAGAATAAAGCGGTCGAAGCGCTGCGCAGCGAGCTGGGTACAGCCTCGGTCCGCATTGCCTCGAAGCTGCTTGAGAAGGAAGTTGCAGCTGACGGCGAGCAGGAACAGCTTGTTGATCAATACCTCAAAGAGGTAGGAGGCCGATCATGAGCCGCGATACGGTAGTTGCCGGGCGCTATGCCAAAGCCTTGTACAGTGCAGCAGTCGATGAAGGCATTACACTTCAAGTGGAGGAACAGCTCAAATTAGTCGTCGAAGTGCTTTATAACGATGCAGAGGTGAAACGGTTTATCCTGGCGCCCCGCATCTCGCAATCCGACAAACTGAATGTGCTGCGCGGGACACTTCAAGGTAAAGTCTCAGAAGCGGTCATGAACACGGTACAATTATTGGTAGAGCGGGGCAGAACCGATATTTTCGAAGAGTTGCTTGCCAAGTATATCAAGATTGAAGGGGATGCTCTTGGCATTGGCTACGCTACTGTCTATTCCGCTTATTCCCTGAATCAAGCTGAACAGGATAGTGTTGCGGCTGAATTCAGCCAGCTTACTGGCCGTAAGATTCGTGTAACCAATGTAGTGGATAGAAGCCTTCTGGGCGGACTGAAGGTCCTAATCGGCGATACGCTATATGATGGAAGTCTGGCTGGTAAGCTTACGCGTCTTGAGAAATCCTTTAATGATAAGCAAAGAAGATAGGGGTGAGGATATTGGGCATCAGACCTGAAGAGATCAGCACTTTGATCAAAAGTCAAATTGAGCAATATAAAGCCGATATCGAAGTGGCCGAAATTGGCACCGTCATTCAAGTCGGCGACGGTATCGCCCGTGTCTACGGTCTGGAAAACGCAATGGCAGGGGAACTGCTGGAGTTCTCCAACGGTGTAGTGGGCATGGCGCTTAACCTGGAAGAAAGCAACGTCGGTGTTGTTATTCTAGGTGAATACAAAGAGATCCGCGAAGGCGATCAGGTCAAACGTACCGGCCAGATCATGCAGGTTCCGGTCGGCGAAGCCATGCTGGGCCGCGTAGTCAATGCACTGGGTCAGCCGCTTGACGGCAAGGGTCCAATCGCTACTACGGAATTCCGTCCGGTTGAACATAACGCGCCGGGGGTTATCGACCGTAAGTCGGTACACGAACCAATGCAGACGGGTCTTAAGGCAATCGATGCCATGGTTCCAATCGGCCGTGGACAACGCGAGCTGATCATTGGTGACCGTCAGACAGGTAAGACAGCAATCGCAATTGATGCGATTATCAACCAGAAGGGCAACGGCATGAAGTGTATCTATGTTGCTATCGGACAAAAACAATCTACTGTAGCACAGGTAGTAGAAACCCTCCGCCGTCATGGCGCGCTGGATTACACTATCGTTGTAACCGCGTCGGCTTCCGAGCCTTCTCCGCTGCTCTATATTGCTCCGTACGCAGGCTGTGCTATGGGCGAATACTTCATGTATAAGGGCGAGCATGTGCTTGTCATTTATGATGACCTTTCCAAGCAAGCTTCGGCTTACCGCGAATTGTCCTTGCTGCTCCGCCGTCCACCGGGCCGGGAAGCTTTCCCTGGTGACGTATTCTACCTGCACTCCCGTCTGCTGGAACGTGCGGCCAAGCTTAGCGATGCGCTTGGTGGAGGTTCATTAACCGCCCTGCCATTCATCGAAACACAGGCTTCTGACGTATCGGCTTACATTCCAACGAACGTAATTTCGATCACAGACGGCCAAATCTTCCTTGAATCTGATCTGTTCAACTCCGGGCAGCGTCCGGCGATCAACGTTGGTATCTCCGTTTCCCGTGTAGGGGGTTCCGCACAGATCAAAGCCATGAAGAAGGTCGCCGGTTCCCTGCGTCTGGATCTGGCTCAATACCGTGAGCTTCAGGCTTTCTCCCAGTTCGGCTCTGATCTGGACAAATCAACACAGGCCCGTCTGAACCGCGGTGCGCGTATGATGGAGATTCTGAAGCAGGGCGTGAATCAGCCGCTTGGCGTTGAGCATCAAGTGGTTAGTCTGTACACCGCTGTCAAAGGACATTTGGATGATATTCCTGTCAAGGACGTTAAGCGTTTCGAGAAGGAATTCCTGGCCTTTATCGACAGCAGTGGAGCCGCCATCCTCAAATCCATCACGGATACCAAGGATCTGACAGCAGACAACGAAGCTGCTCTTAAGGAAGCCATCGACAAATTCAAAAGAGGCTTTGCTACAAGCTAATATATAGAGATTACCGTTTATACTTATGAAGTTAGCTTTGGTACGTCAAAGCTCAGCTTATGCTTACGAAGTTAGCTTTGGCATACGTCAAAGCTCTAAGGTGGTGAAATCATGGCAAGAAGCATGCGCGATATTAAACGTCAAATTAAGAGCGTTCAGAACACCAGACAGATCACCAAAGCGATGGAAATGGTCGCTGCGTCCAAGCTGCGCAAGGCGCAGGAGAAGGCAGAAGCAGCCCGTCCGTATTCAGAGAAGCTGAAGGAGGTTGTCTCGAGTATTGCTGCCGGTACGCAGGATCTCCAGCACCCGATGCTGGTCAGCCGGCCTGTCAAAAAAACAGGTTATTTGATCATCACCTCGGACAGAGGTCTTGCCGGCGGCTACAATGCGAACATTCTGCGTAAAGTAACGATGCTGATCGCAGAACGCCATAAGTCCAAGGATGAGTATGCGCTGTTTGTGATCGGGCGCAAAGGCCGTGACTTTTTGCGGCGCCGTGAATATCCCATTGTAGAAGAAATCACCGAGCTGTCCGATACCCCGAAATTTGCCGACATCAAGTCGATTGCTTATTCGGCGGTTAACCAGTTCGAGACAGGTGTCTATGATGAGATCTACATTTGCTACAACCAGTTTGTCAATGCGATCAGCCAGATTCCGACTGTAGACAGACTTCTGCCTATGGAAGGTGTTGGGGAAGGCGGGCATCACGGAGCAGCTGCAGCTTATGAGTACGAGCCTTCACCTGAAGGCGTACTGGAGGTTCTGCTACCTAAATACGCCGAAACTTTAATCTATGCTGCTCTTCTGAACGGCAAGGCCAGTGAGCTGGGAGCCAAAATGACAGCCATGGGCAGTGCAACGAAGAACGCGTCAAAAATGATCGGAGAACTTAGACTTACGTATAACCGTGCCCGTCAGGCGGCTATTACGCAAGAAATTACCGAGATCGTGGCTGGTGCAAACGCGCAGTCTTAATAGGAGTGGGCTTAAGGTCCATATGTAACAGCTTTCGAGGAGGGAAATGAAGATGAACAAAGGACGCGTTGTGAGCATTATGGGTCCGGTTGTCGATATTGAATTTGAACGCGGCCAGTTGCCCCAGATATTCAACGCCATCAAAATTGTTGCGAGCCTCAGCGATGGCCGCAACATGGATCTGACTCTTGAAGTTTCCAATCATCTTGGAGATAACTTGGTGCGCTGTATCGCCATGTCGTCTACAGATGGACTGGTACGCGGTATTGATGCGATTGACCAGGGAGCGCCGATCTCGGTTCCTGTTGGTGAAGCAACACTTGGCCGCGTATTTAACGTACTTGGTAATCCAATTGATAACGGTGCTGAAGTGGTAGCTGCAAGAAACCCGATTCACCGTTTGGCTCCTACCTTTGATGAGTTGTCTACTCAGGCAGAGGTACTGGAGACCGGAATCAAGGTAATCGACTTGCTGGCCCCGTATGCCAAGGGCGGTAAAATCGGCCTGTTCGGCGGTGCCGGCGTTGGTAAAACAGTAACTATTCAGGAATTGATCAACAACATTGCACAGGAACACGGCGGGATTTCCGTATTCGCAGGCGTTGGCGAGCGGACACGTGAAGGGAACGACCTCTATCACGAAATGACAGATTCCGGCGTTATCAAGAAAACAGCGATGGTCTTCGGACAAATGAATGAGCCTCCGGGCGCGCGTCTGCGCGTAGCACTGACTGGTCTGACCATGGCGGAATATTTCCGTGATGTGGAAGGCCGCGACACGCTGCTCTTTATCGATAACATCTTCCGGTTCACCCAGGCGGGTTCCGAAGTATCAGCCCTGCTCGGCCGGATGCCTTCTGCGGTAGGTTACCAGCCTACACTGGCTACAGAAATGGGCCAATTGCAGGAGCGGATTACGTCCACGAAGAAAGGCTCCGTTACTTCCATTCAGGCGATCTACGTACCTGCGGATGACTATACTGACCCTGCACCGGCTACGGCGTTTGCCCACTTGGATGCAACGACCAACCTGGAGCGTAAAATTTCCGAAAAAGGGATCTTCCCTGCGGTTGACCCGCTCGCTTCCAGCTCGCGGATGCTGGCACCGGAAATCGTCGGCGAAGAGCACTATAACGTGGCACAAGGCGTTAAGCAGCTGCTGCAGCGTTATACCGAGCTTCAGGATATCATTGCCATCCTGGGTATGGATGAGCTGAGTGAAGAGGATAAGGTGATTGTATCCCGCGCCCGTAAGGTTGAGCGCTTCCTGTCCCAGCCGTTCCACGTAGCAGAGCAGTTCACTGGCTTCAAAGGCAAATACGTGCCGATCAAAGAAACCGTACGCAGCTTCAAGGAGATCCTCGAAGGCAAGCATGATGATCTTCCGGAAGTAGCGTTCCTGTTCGTAGGCACAATTGAAGAAGCAGTGGAAAAAGCGAAAACGTTGTAACCCTAAGCATGCTTATGCTGGGGGATCGGGCTTTATTCTGTAAAGCTTTGAGGAGGAATGGAAGTGAATACCTTTTTGCTCGAAATAGTTACTCCGGAGCATTTGGTCTACTCCAAGCAAGTGAACAGTCTGACGGTACGCGGCGTGAATGGTGAGCTGGGGATTCTCCCGGGGCATATTCCGCTCGTCACCCCGCTTCAGGTTGCTCCGCTTAGCGTTAAGGCGGACGGTGTTACAGTCTCCATCGCTGTGCATGGCGGTTTCGTTGAAGTGCACAAAGATAAGGTAACGGTGCTGGCTGAAAGTGCTGAGCTGCCCCGGGATATTGATGTGGAGCGCGCTGAAGCGGCTAAGGAGCGGGCTGAGCGCCGCCTTAAGCTGCAAAGCAAGCAGGATGAGATCGATCACCGCCGTGCGGAGCTGGCATTGCAGCGTGCTGTAACGCGGATCAAAGTTTCGACCGGTAAAGGACAACAGTAGCAGATAAGCGGTCAAGCCCTGGGCTTGACTGCTTTTTTTGAAAGAATTTATATGTTTTGGGGCCCCCCGCAAAGTACCTGAGTCATCTTCGAAGCTAAAGTCCACTTTGTGGGGGAATTTTGCTGTGCGCGAATCTAGCAGATTATGAACATATCGTCATCAGATCTGCATATAAAGACCCAATTGTTTAAAATTTCGTAAAAGTACTGGATTCTTTTCCCCTGCACAAGTATGATATAAGAGTCGATTTCCGAGTACCTAACACAGGGGGCTAATATGAACACACGCTTATCCGCTGAGTTGTCGGGTGCGATCGGCACCAGCAATATGATATCGATGGTTATCTCTTTGATCTGCGTTGCATTATCCTGGTGGTCACTTCAGAACCTTAAGCTGGATTTGGTCATAAGATATCCCAAGAGCCCTCAGGGCAGACTGCTGCACCTGTTGTTGGCGATTGTTCTGGGTCACTTCGTGGCCGGGTTCCTGCTTGATTATCTGGGCTGGAGCGGACTTATAGGACGGATGTTTTAACAGAAGCAGCTTTGGTTATATCTGTATAGGCTGATGCAGTGAAAAAAGTGTCGAATAATAAGGTTTTATTATGTGAACACTGAAGTTAAGCAAGGAATCTGCACCTAAGACGCAATGACGGAATATTCAATATCTTAACAGACGAATTTTAACCTCAAAATTAATTTCAGAAATAATGGACGCGGAGGGAAACCGAAATGAGCAAATTTATCGTCCGCGGTGGCAACAGATTGACCGGGAGCGTGAAAGTTAGCGGCGCAAAAAATTCCGTACTACCGATCATAGCCGCCTCTCTATTGGCAGAAGAAGGAGTTAGCGTCATTGTGGACGCACCTCCGTTAGACGATGTAATGACGATTAACAAGGTATTGGAATCTCTGGGTGCAGGTATTACATACCAGAACGATGTGATTGAAGTAGATGCTACTAATATTACTTCCTGTGAAGCACCATATGAATGGGTACGCAAAATGAGGGCTTCTTTCCTGGTTATGGGCCCACTCCTGTCCCGTATGGGGCATACTCGTATTTCTCTGCCTGGCGGTTGTGCCATTGGAACTAGGCCAATTGACCAGCACTTAAAGGGTTTTGAAGCGCTTGGAGCCGAGATCAGTCTGGGCCAGGGCTACATCGATGCGAAAAGTAACGGAAGACTGCGCGGAGCGAAGATCTATCTGGATGTTGCCAGCGTAGGTGCGACCGAAAATATAATGATGGCTGCCGCGCTTGCCGAAGGCACCACAGTGATTGAGAATGCGGCTAAAGAGCCGGAGATTGTCGACCTTGCCAATTACCTGAACGGGATGGGCGGCATTGTACGCGGAGCTGGTACCGGAGTAATCCGGATTGAAGGCGTCGAGCGTATGCACGGCGTAAGACATCATGTCATTCCTGACAGGATCGAAGCTGGAACCTATATGGCGGCAGCGGCGATTACAGGCGGTGATGTGTATGTTGAGGGAGCTATTGCCGACCATCTGGGTCCGGTGATTGCCAAGATGGAGGAAATGGGCGTTACGATTATCCCGGATGAGAACGGAGTCCGTGTCATCAGCGACAAGCCGCTGAAGGCTGTCGATCTCAAGACTTTACCATACCCGGGATTCCCGACAGATATGCAGTCACAGATGATGGCGCTGCTGCTCCGCTCGGAAGGAACGAGCGTAGTGACAGAGACCGTCTTCGAGAACCGGTTCATGCATGTGGATGAATTCCACAACATGAACGCGGAGATTAAGATTGAGGGCCGCTCTGCGATCGTGACCGGCAATGCCAGTCTGGTCGGCGCTAAGGTATGTGCTACGGACCTGCGTGCAGGGGCTGCGCTTATTTTGGCAGGACTTGTGGCGGAAGGCACTACAGAGGTTAGCGGAACGCATCACATTGACCGCGGGTATGTGCACCTGGCTGAGAAGCTGTCAGGACTTGGTGCGGACATATGGCGTATTTCCATGGAAGAGTCGGCTGTTCCTGCTGCGAAGGAAGAAGCACTTAAGCCTGAACCGGCAAGAAGCGAATCCTCCAAAGCCGAAGAGATCAGACCCCGTTTCCAGATTCAGCCGTCTTGGGTATAATAGTTATTCTTAAAAATATTAGGACCAGCCGCTTAGCGGCTGGTCCTTTTTTTATAGAAAGATAAGAATTTATATGTTTTGGGGTCCCCGCAAAGTACCTGAGTCATCATCGAAGCTAAAGCCCCACTTTGTGGGTTATTTTGAGCGTATAACTTATATATTCCTGGGGGATTCCGCAACTCTCTTTCTCTCAAAATCCCGTTCTAGCAGGTGCCGCAAATTCATATCTATAAGAATCACCGGTGCTTACGGAAGGAGCCATAGAGATGAAAGAGTTAATCAACCTGCGGCGCATCCTGAAGCGTCCGCGCAGCGTAGCGCGCGCGCGGCGCGGCGCACACCCGCTGCGGCGGCTGGCCCCCGCCGCCTGGCTGGCAGCGCCCCTGCTGGCGGCGCTGCTGCTGCCGCTGGCTGTTGTCCCGCAGC
>NZ_ASPS01000060.1:0-99440 GCF_000517865.1 Paenibacillus sp. FSL R7-269 | reverse complement strand
TCACTGAAAATGGCGGGGGTTTGTCTGTTACATGACTCTTATCTGTTATATCGCTTCTTGGCTGCCCATGACAGCTTCCCCTGCAAGGTAGGCGCCCAGCTCTTCGCGCAGCGCGGCGCTGATGGAAGTCATTGGCAGGCGCAGCGTATCCGAGGAGAGCTCTCCGAGTTCGCTGAGCAGCCATTTGATCGGGGCTGGGTTGGACTCCTTGAACAGCAGCTTCATCAGCGGCACCAGCTGATCATACGCAGCCTGTGCAGCCTCAACCTGACCGGCTCTGTACTGCTCGTAGATACTGAGGAAGCGGCCGGTATATACATTGGCTGAGGCCAGCATGCCTCCGGCGGCTCCATAGCCCAGCATCTCGAAGAAATGCAGATCGTCGCCGCAGAGCACAGGCTTGCCGCCGCTCCTCGACAGCTCGGAGACGAGCAGGGGGGAGCCGGAGCAGTCTTTTAAGCCTACGACATTATTCATCTCCAGGATCGTACGGGCGGTGTCCAGCGTCATGCCGACTCCAGTGCGGCCCGGGATATCGTAAGCCATAATGGGCAGACCCACCTCTGCCGCCTTGCGGAAATGGGCGATGATGCCTTCCTGAGACGGACGGCTGTAATAAGGGACAACCACCAGTGCGGCATCGGCACCTGCGTTCGCCGCCAGCTCAGTACGGGCTACGGTAGAGTATGTATCATTCGTACCTGTGCCCACCACGAGCGGGATAGAGCTGGACTTCAAAAGTTCCCGTGAGGCATCCACGAGCGACTGTAATTCCTGTATATTGACTGTCGGCGATTCTCCAGTGGTTCCATTGACGACCAGACCATGAATATTGTTCTTGATGATGTTGTTCACATAACGCTGATACGATTCCAGATCAAGCTCACCAGCAGCATGGAACGGGGTGACCACGGGAACATAAATTCCATAAATCTGTTCTTCTGTTAACATGAATATCGTCCTCCAAAAATGTAAAATCCGTTTGTTCTACTGTACCATGGATTCTTGCATCGTTGTTAGCTATAATAAATGATGTGGGTTATCAATAATATTGATGTTAGGGTGAGAGACGATGGACTTAACGTATATGCGGACCTTCCGCGAAGTAGCCAAGCGGCAGAGCTTCACGCGCGCGGCTGAGGAGCTGGGCTATGCACAGTCCAGTGTCACAATGCAGATACAGAAGATTGAGAAGGAATACGGCGTGCCGCTTATCGAACGTCACGGCCGCGCCTTGCGCCTGACACCGCCGGGGGAGGAGCTGCTTAAGCTGTTCGTGGAGATTCTGGAGCTCTATGACCGCTCTAAGGAAACGATCGCCCAGCAGATCGGCGGAACGCTTACGATTGGAACGATTGATTCACTTGCGGCCTTCTATCTGCCGCCGTTCCTGCAGCAGCTGCGGACGATGTTCCCTGGTCTGAATATTCATCTGCAGACCGAGCAAGAGGCCAATCTGATCTCCAAGATCAGGGACGGCGAGGTCGATATCGGCCTTCTGCTGGACCGCAGCACGGTGGATAGCGCGCTTACGCGGACGATCATCCGAGAGGAGCCGCTTGTCCTTGTGGCACCAGCCAGCCATCCGCTGGCCCGGCTGGAGCAGGTGACCCTACAGGATCTGAATAACTGCGAGCTGATTGTCTCCGAGGAGAGCTGCATTTACCGCAGCCTGTTCGAGAACCTGCTCCGCGACCACGGCATCGTGTTCCGGATTGGTTTTGAGCTGTCGAATTTGGAGGCGATTAAGCGTTGTGTGCGCAATGGCCTGGGCATAGCGCTGCTGCCGCGGATTGTGGCTGAGGAGGAGATCGAGCGGGGGAACCTGTCCGAGCTGTCTTTTGCCCACCCGGAGATTCATTTCGATTTGCAACTGCTGCTGCATCCGAAGAAGTGGAAGTCCCTGCCGCTCCAGTCGCTGATTCAGATGCTGCTTGAGGATGCCAAGGCGAAGACTGTGGCGTTGTGAAAGTAACATACTGAAGCGGGGAGTCGCCTCGTACCAAATTCATACCACTAGAAGAGCACTGCCGTATCACCCTCAAGTAGGGTGCGGCAGTGCTCTTTTTCGAGTTATAAGCAAAATCGGTTGCTCCACGCTATGCATTAACGTTCTAGTTGTCGCGATGATGGTACTTTAGAACAGCAGGTTCCTTTGGCAAATATGTTGTAAGAATTACAACAGGGGAATGCTGCTTTTCGTACAACAATTGACGATTACGATCGTTAGTATAAGGGGCAAGTTGCATTTTGTGCAGGATTCGAAATGGGAATTGCGTTAATCCTGCATAGACTTACTCAATGGCAGCTAACAGTTTTTGGTTGCCAGCAGGCTGCTCCGGAAGCTCTCCATCTGCACCGAAGGATGCCGGTCCTTGTTATGCACGGCATAGATATAACGCGGCGCCATTTCCCCTTGAATAGACAGCATCTGAATTAGTCCTTGCTGCTCCTCCCACTGTACCGCCATCCGGGACATCACAGAGATGTGCCCGCCGAGCCGCACAAGCTGCTTGATAGCCTCCAGCGAATCCACCTCAATCGTATTGCGCAGCCGAAGCCCTTGCTGCTCGAACCAGCGTTCGGTCAGGCTGCGTGTGGTGGACTCGCTCCCATGCAGAGCAAAGGGAGTCTTACTGATCTCCTCCATGCTAAGCTGAGTCTTGCAGGCGAACGGATGCCCGGGAGAGCAGATCAGGACAAGGTCATCTGTAATCAGTGGCTCAGCCTGCAGGGCAGGCTCCGTGAAAGGCTCTGAGGAGATGACGCCTAAGTCAATTTCGTGGCGGATCAGCATCTCCCGGATCACAGGGGCGGGCTTTACGGACAGAGCCATACGGATGCCGGGGAACTCCCGGGAGAACGCATGTAATAAGGACGGCAGCAGATAGGTTGCAGGTACATAGCTGGCCCCAATCAGCAGCGCTCCCCGGTAGAGGGTGTCGAATTCGCCTGCTACCCGGCGGGCCTCACGGGCAAGCGCATTAATTTTCACGGAATAATGAAGGAGGGCTGCTCCGGCCTCGGTGAGAAAGGTTTTGCCGCTGCGGGCTTCGAATAGCCGGACCCCAAGCTCTTCTTCAAGCGACTTCATATGAAAGGTTACGGTCGGCTGTTTGATCCCGAGTACCTCGGCTACGCTGGTCATATGGTGCAGCTGGTCGATCAGTTCAATGATTTGCAGTTTCATCAGATTCATAGATGTACCTCTTCTATGCGTTAGTGGGAGATCCCCCACCATAGATTTTATCTATGAACGTTAACAGAATTCATATATAAAGTTAATTACATGTTTACATGAAAAATAAACAACCTGCGAATACAGACGTTAGACTGAGGACAGCTCAAGAAGACAGGCAGGGATCGAAATGAATATTCAGATGAAGGGGATTCATAAAAGCTTTGGCGGACAACCGGCGCTGCTGCCTGCGGGGCTTGAATTGAAGCACGGTAAGTTCACCACCTTGCTGGGGCCTTCCGGTTGCGGAAAAACCACGCTGCTGCGGATGTTAGCTGGCCTTGAGCGCCCGGATGGCGGGGAATTATACGCTGACGGGAAATGTTATTTCTCCGCTGCGCAGCGGATCGATCTTCCGGTACACAAGCGGAATTTGGGGATGGTGTTTCAGGATTTTGCACTCTGGCCGCATATGACGGTGTATGAGAATGTTGCTTTCGGGCTAAAGGCCTCAGGGCAACGTGCGCAGTTGCGGAGCAAGGTGCTGGAGACACTGGAGATGGTCCGGTTGCAGGGGATGGAGAATCGGTATCCGCATCAGCTGTCGGGCGGTCAGCAGCAGAGGGTTGCTTTTGCCAGAGCGGTAGTTGTCCGTCCGGGTGTGGTGCTCTTCGATGAGCCGTTAAGCGCGCTGGATGCCGTACTCCGGGAAGAGATGAGAGTGGAGATGATGTCGCTGGTCCGGGACATGGGTCTAACTGCACTCTACGTGACCCACGATCAGATCGAAGCGATGTCGATGTCCGACGAGATTGTAGTTATGAAAAGCGGGCGGATATTGCAGACAGGAACTCCTGAAGCAGTATACGAGGCCCCGTCAGAGCCGTTCGTCGCTTCGTTTATCGGCAAGTCCAACTGGCTTACGCCGGAGCAGGAGATGGTGCGGCCTGAGCATATCGGATGGAGCCGTACGGCGGGCGATGACCTGTGTTATTCCGCTGTTGTACGAAGTGTTAGTTATGTTGGAGAGCGTTATGAGATCCGCGCGGAGGTGGAGGGGGCCGGACTATGGACAGTTTATCTGAACAACCGGATTCCCGTAGGAGAAAGGGTCCAGCTCTATGTCTCACCACGGCAGATATGCCGGATGAACTCGAATTCAAATGAAGAAGAACCTAAAAGGAGCGAATCATAACTATGAAATGGAACAAATCACGTAAACAAGGGGCAATGCTGCTGTTATCTGCTGTGATGAGTATGAGTCTGGCGGGCTGCGGTACGGGCAACAGCACCAGTGCCGGCGGGGCCAGCACGAGTACACCTGAGGCAACGGGTGCAGCTGCGTCAACTCCTGAAGCTACAGAAGCTGCGTTAAGCGGCAAGCTGGTACTGTATTCCGCCGGCCCGCAGGGCTTGGCAGACGATATTGTGAATGGCTTCAAGGCCAAGACAGGCCTCACGGTGGAGATGTTCCAGGGAACGACCGGCAAAATTCTGGCCCGGATGGAGGCGGAGAAAGCAAATCCGGTGGCCGACGTGGTGATTCTGGCTTCCCTGCCTTCCGCACAGGCGCTTAAGGCGGACGGTCTGACGCTACCCTACCCGGAAGCGGCCAATAAGGAGAAGCTGAATCAGGACTGGTCGGATGCCGAAGGCAATTATTTCAGTTCAAGCGCCTCTGCGCTCGGGATTGTCTATAATACGAAGCTGGTAGCGAATCCGCCCAAGACCTGGGCAGAGCTGGCAGGTATGGAGTGGAAGGATGCCGTCAACATTCCTGATCCGACGCTGTCAGGCTCGGCGCTGGATTTCATTACAGGCTATCTCAGTGTGAACGGCGAGCAGGGCTGGGATCTGTTCAAGAATTACAAGGCGAACGGTGTTGCTATGGCTGGAGCAAACCAGGAAGCACTTGATCCGGTGATTACAGGAGCTAAGAGTATTGTGGCAGCAGGAGTAGATTATATGGCCTACAAGGCCAAAGCAAAGGGAGAGCCGCTGGATATTATCTATCCTGAGGAGGGCACCGTGGTTAGTCCGAGACCGGCAGCGATTCTGAAATCAAGCCCGAACGTGGCGAATGCCAAAGCGTTCATTGATTATCTGTTGTCCGACGAAGCCCAGCAGTTGGTAGCGGATGCGTATCTCATACCGGGCCGCGAGGATATTGAAGCTTCGAACCGGACCAATCTGAAGGACATCCCGCAGCTTAAGGTGGACTGGGCCTGGATGAGTGAGCACGGGAATGAGACGGCTTCGAAATTCGCAGAAATATACAAATAAAGGCTTAAGGTTGAGGTGAAAAGCAATGAGTCCAGTCTCCATGGACAGTAACCGGATACTTCGGAGAGCGGGCTTGCTGCTCTCCTTCTTTTTGCTGGCGGTCAGCATTGGCATTCCGCTCCTGCTCATCTTCTGGCAAAGCGTCACCCCG
The DNA here is from genome assembly GCF_000517865.1 of Paenibacillus sp. FSL R7-269. Classification (NCBI taxonomy): domain Bacteria; kingdom Bacillati; phylum Bacillota; class Bacilli; order Caryophanales; family Paenibacillaceae; genus Paenibacillus; species Paenibacillus sp. FSL R7-269. Next base: position 93,828 of record NZ_ASPS01000060.1, on the reverse strand, counting down.
AATCAGAGCCTGGACTGGATGGCCCCGCTCCGTACGATCACCGGACAGAGTCTGTCCGGGGTGCTGCTGAATTCGGTATGGCTGGGAATATGTGTAGTAGCTGGAACCACGCTGCTTGCGATGCCGCTGGCCTGGATGATGGCTAAGACCCGTATGGGGCTGTACCGCTGGATTGACGTTATTCTGCTGATTCCGTTCATGACCCCGCCGTATATCGGCTCCATGGGCTGGATTCTATTCATGCAAAAAGGCGGCTATCTTCAGCAGTGGCTTCCGGGTGCGGGTGCGTTAAGTGATTCTTTCTTCAGCTTCTGGGGGATGGTCTTCATCATGAGCATGCATCTGTTCCCGTTCCTGTATCTGCTGCTTAGGGATGCGCTTATTCGTATAGGCGGCAATCTGGAGGAGGCGGGAGCGGTGCACGGGGCAAAGGCAGGCTACCGCTTCCGGCGGATCATCATGCCGCTGCTGCTGTCGGCCTATGGCATGGGGGTGATGCTCGTCTTCGTTAAGACGATTGCGGAGTTCGGGACACCGGCTACCTTCGGCCGCAAGATCGGCTATTATGTCATGACCTCGGAAATTCATAAATACATTTCCAGCTGGCCGATTGACTTCGGCAAGGCTACGTCGCTTGCATCCGTGCTGCTGTCGGTCTGTCTGGTGATCTGGTATATGCAGTCGGCGGTCAGCCGCCGGTTCACTTACCGTCTGGTGGGCGGCAAGGGACAGCGCTCCAAGACGTATTCGCTGCGCGGCGGCGCAGGCTGGCTCGCAGGCTTATATCTGGCTTCACTACTGCTATTATCCATAGGCATCCCTTACTTCTCGATTATCGCCGCCTCGCTGATGAAGCTGCGCGGTGCCGGGCTGTCGCTGGACAACCTGACGCTCGATCATTACAGGGAGCTGCTCTCCTGGGGATCGGTGAGTCTGAAGGCAATTGGGAACAGTCTGGGGCTGTCGCTTGCCGCAGCATCGGTGGCTGTCATACTTGGAGCCGGCCTTGCTCTGGCCATCGGCAGGTCTTCTACCCGGCTGCAGCGGATCATTGATCTGCTGAGTCTTTTGCCTAATACGGTTCCGGGTATTGTAATGGTGGTAGGGCTGATTCTGCTCTGGAATGCGCCATGGATGCCCTTCACGCTCTACAACACCTACGGCATGGTAGTACTAACGTATGTGGTGCTGTTTCTTCCTTATACGGTGCAGTATGTGAAGTCCAGCTTCTCGCAAATTAACGGGTTGCTGTTTCAAGCGGCCCAGGTTAGCGGAGCAGGACCATTCTATATCTTGCGGCGAATTCTGCTTCCGCTCATTATGCCCGGTATGTTGGCAGGCTGGATGATGACCTTCACCATATCTGTAAGGGAGCTGGTCGGATCGCTGTTGATTCTGCCGCCTTCGATGCAGACCTCGGCTACGTATATTTTTGCCCAGTTCGAGCAGGGGCAGGTATCGCTTGGCATGGCAATGGCGGTGGTATCGGTCGGCTTGACGGTGCTGCTGCTGCTCGGTATTGAACTGCTGAATTCCAGAAGAAAGTGGAATGGATCATGACGAAACTGACCATATGGGGCGGGGCCGGTGAACACGGGCGTTCTGCTTACCTCCTGAGTGGCGGCGGCTACCGTCTGCTGCTTGATTGCGGGGTGAAAAAAGGCGGAGCCGGACAATATCCCCTTATCGATCCCGGGCAGGTAGCCCTGCTGGATGCGGTACTGCTCTCCCATGCCCATGAGGATCATTCGGTTGCACTACCGCTGCTGTATGCGCAGGGTTACAAGGGAGAGGTATGGACAACGTGGGAAACCAGGGCTCAACTGGATGCCTATTTCCGCTCCTGGCGTTCGAGTATTAGCCGTGAGGGGCATGAACTGCCATACACTGAAGCAAATGTACAAGCGATCCGTTACCGGTATCTGGAGGAGGAGGGCAGCTGCCTGTCCTGGTTCGGACTGGTTCCCGGGGTTCAGGTCATGTGGGGGCGAAGCGGGCATCTGGCGGGATCAGTATGGTTCCTGATCGCTGGGGAAGGGCAGTCGATCTTCTATTCCGGTGACTATACGGCGGAATCTCTGCTGCTTGCTGCTGATTCACCGGCTGAAGCAATACAGGCAGCCGGGGGCATCCCTGACCTTGAACAGAGACTGAGGGCATGGTCACGCGGCCAGCGTCTTGATCTGGCGGTTGCCGATGCGGCCTACGGAATGGACGAGGAGAGCCAGTCTGATAAGCAGAGGCAGCTGGAGCAGGCCATACGCAGGACTGCGGCACGGGGAGGCAAGGTACTGCTCCCGGTTCCGGCAGGCGGACGCGGCCAGGAGATGATACTGTGGGCCGCCAAGCTTTATGCGGATCTGCCAATGGTAGTGGAGAAGAAGCTGATAGAGGGGATGAGGCGGCTGGCAGACTCGCCGTTCTGGCTTAGGAGCGCTGAGCGAACGGGAGAGTATTCCGCACTGGAGAACATAGCAGATTTTCTTGCCGCCCGCCGCTGGACGATACCGCAGTGTGAGGCGGAGCGGGAGGCGCTGCTGTCAGGCTCCGGCCCTTCCCTGTGGTTCGTACCAGATGGCATGATGCAATCGTCCTTGTCGCGTTGGTACTATGCGAGGTGGGCGTCCCATTCAACCTATTCCGTGCTGATCACCGGTCATGTAGCCGCCGGAACCTTCGGGTACAGGCTGCTGCATGAACCCGGACAGCATGGAGTATGCGAGGTGCTTAAGCTGCGTTACAAGGTGCATCAGGGCCGGAAAGATGTGCAGCGTATGCTGAAGTCCCTCCCCGTCCGGCACGCCGTGCTGGTTCATGCCGCGAAGCCGGAGACCGACAAGCTCCGTGAAGCTTTGATCCAGGGTGGACAGCTGACCGGCTGCACGCTGCATTCTATGGCGCCTGGAGAAGAGTTGGATTTGGAAGGCCAAGGAAATAACGGATGAAAAGAGGCTGTCTTATAAGTGGAATTTCACTTATAGAGATGGCCTCTTTTTTGTTGGGGGGTGACGCGTAGGCCAAATGTATGCGAAAACCGAACACAATGTGCAGACACGAAGGTAATCGACCCAATGTATGCGGAATTCCGAATACAATCGGTGCTGCTGCAGTGAGGAACGCGCCCCATGCTCCGCAGTCCGTAACATTGTAGAGAAATCATGCAAGAAATGCAGCAATACTGCCCGGTAGAAGCGACTGCTGCTGAAATCCTGCATAAAATGCAACAAATCCGGCGCTAACTTGCTCCCATCACCGGAATTCCTGCAAGTGATGCAACAATGTACCACACCCAGTAACTTCTTTAGTGAAGTCCTGCAAAATGTGCAACAATACTGCTTCATACAAGTGGTCGGTGAGAGAAAATTTCAGAACTGGCTAGAGATGAGGAGCACTTTTTCAAAGCGCCTTCGCGCTCTTAATCAAGCACAGGAAAACACAACTCACAAAGATGCCTGCTGACCATGACTTCCGTGTATCTCTCTATAACCGGCCGTCCGGGATCAAGCTTATAGCCGCTGCGTGACAGCGCCGGGAGAATCTCGGCCCATGCTTGTAGTACAGCCTCAGCCGTATGCTGGATGGTTACCACTGCGTAGGCTCCGCCGGGAAGCTCGCCGTAAGGTACTAAGGCCTCGGCTGGAGAATTCTCAGGCAGGCTGATGCAGGCATCATATCTGCACTCCGCAGGTGGGGTGGTCTCAGGGTTGTCCTGCGGAATACCGAACAGCACCGCCGAGCCTTGAAGCAAGCCTTGTTCCCGCGCCCACTCCTTCAATTGTTCCATCGCCTGGACGTTACCGGGTCCGTAGTGACCTGTCCGCCGTACATAAGCTATGCGTGTTGCCGGAATGCTCTCGAGCTGAAGATTCATCATTGTTCATGATCCTTTCTGTGGTCAAATGAAGTACATTTCGAATGCTAACATGGACTAAAATAGAATGCATATCATTTTTCGGCAGCCTATTATATGCAGCAAGATATTGACATGAAAAACGAGAATATGGTATATAAAAGGGAGTGTTAGCACTCAAGTGAGTGGAGTGCTAAACGATGCTCCGCAATCCGAAGGTTACTTTTGAAAGGAGATTTATTTATTCATGGCTAAAAAAGAGTTTAAAGCTGAATCCAAAAGACTGCTGGAAATGATGATTAACTCCATTTATACGCAGCGCGAGATTTTTCTGCGGGAACTGATCTCAAATGCAAGTGATGCCATCGATAAAATCTATTACAAGGCACTGGCCGATGATAATCTTGTGTTCAATAAAGAGGACTACTACATTAAAGTAACCGCTGACAAAGAAAGCCGCATGTTAACCATTGCCGATACCGGCATCGGGATGACACAGGAAGAACTGGAGAACAATCTGGGGATTATCGCGAACAGCGGCTCGTTTGCTTTTAAGAAGGATAATGAAGCCAAAGACGGACACAACATTATCGGACAATTCGGGGTCGGATTCTATTCCGCATTCATGGTGGCTGACGATGTGACCGTAATTAGTAAGGCGCTGGGCAGCGAGCAGGCGTTCAAATGGGAATCCCAGGGGGCGGACGGCTATACGATTGAGCCTTGTGAGAAGGATACGGTCGGTACCGAAATTACGCTGAAGATCAAAGAGAACACCGAAGACGATAACTACGATGAATTCCTCGAAGAATACCGTCTGAAATCGGTCATCAAGAAATATTCGGACTTCATCCGCTTCCCGATCAAGATGGATATTACCGGCAGACAGCCCAAAGAGGGCGCTGAGAATGAATTCATCGATACGATTGAAGAACAGACGGTCAACAGCATGGTGCCGATCTGGCGCAAGAACAAGAAAGAGCTGACCGATGAAGATTACAACAACTTCTATGCTGAGAAGCGTTACGGGTTCGACAAGCCGCTGAAGCATATCCACATCAGTGCTGACGGCGCAGTGGTCTACAACGCGATTCTGTTCATCCCGGAGAATACTCCGTTCGACTACTACACTAAGGAATATGAAAAAGGCCTGGAGCTCTACTCCAACGGCGTGCTGATTATGAACAAATGCGCCGACCTGCTGCCGGATTACTTCAGCTTCGTCAAGGGGATGGTCGATTCCGAGGACCTGTCGCTCAATATCTCCCGTGAGATGCTGCAGCATGACCGCCAGCTTACAATGATCGCCAAGAACATCAAGAGCAAGATTAAGAGCCAGCTCTTGAGCTTGCTGAAGGATGAGCGCGAGCAGTATGAGACGTTCTATAAGTCTTTTGGCAGACAGCTGAAATTCGGGGTCTATAACGACTACGGTATGGAAAAAGAAACGCTGCAGGATCTCCTCATGTTCCACTCCTCCAAGGAGAAGAAGCTGGTGACGCTGGCTGAATATGTAGAGAGAATGCCGGAAGACCAGAAGTATATCTACTACGCTTCGGGTGAATCGGTAGAGCGCATTGAGAAGCTGCCGCAGACTGAAATGGTGCTGGATAAGGGCTATGAGATTCTCTACTTCACCGACGATATCGATGAATTCGCAATCAAGATGATCATGGCGTACAAGGAGAAGGAGTTCAGAAATGTCTCCAGCGGTGACTTAGGGATTGAAGAGAGTGCCGAGGATAAGCCATCCGAAGAGGAAGAGAATGAGAACAAGGGATTGTTCGAAGCCATGCAGGGCATTCTCTCCGGCAAAGTGAAGGCGGTCAAAGCCTCCAAGCGGCTGAAATCCCATCCGGTCTGCCTGTCCACCGAAGGTGAGCTGACGATCGAGATGGAGAAAATCCTCAAGGCTATGCCTAACGGCGGCCAGGATGTGCAAGCGGACAAGGTGCTGGAAATCAACATTCACCATGATGTCTTCCAATCACTTAAAGCGGCGGCCGAGGGCGATAAGGAGAAGCTGGGCCTGTACACCAACCTCTTGTACAACCAGGCGCTCCTGATCGAAGGTCTGCAGGTTAATGATCCGGTGCAGTTCACGAACGATATTTGTAAAATCATGGTCTAACACCGGCGCTGCCGCCGGTCAGTTGACCTTGGCTTATTAAAAGACCCCGCGACTGGCTTAGGCCGGCGCAGGGTCTTTTTGAATGTTTGTGGGGGTATTTAGTGCATATATGGAAAGCATCCAAGGGCAGGATGACTGGCGCAGATAATGGACATCCTCCAGAAGGGAGGAGCCTGAGCGTATTCATAGTGACTTGAAGGTCTCGATGAACTTGGTCGCCATGGACGACAAATACTTATCCTTCATCCATACGGCGGCCACCCGGGTGCGCAGGGTCTCGCAAAGGATTTCTTTGTAGATCAGGTTGCTGTGATTAGCCAGCTCAAACGCCGACCTCGGCACAATGCCGATCCCTAGTCCCGCATTGGCCCATAGCAGCGTGGTGCGGGCATCATCGTTCATACAGAAGATCTGTGGCTCAAAGCCGTGCTCTAGACAGGTCTCGCGGATGAGCTGCTCGAAACGGCGGTAGATAATCAGCGGTTTGTCCTGCAGCTCGCCCAGCTGGGCAGCATTCTGGCTCGGGGCCCAGTCATAATCAGCGGTCATCACCGCGATCATCGGCTCCGAATGGAAATACAGGCATTCCAGATTACTGGTGTTGAACGGGGTGCGGACAATGCCCACCTCAACAATGCCCTTGTTCAGCAGGTCAATAATCATGAACGTATTGCCTTCGTGAATTTCAAAGGTTACACCCGAATAGCTCTTATGGAATGCTGTGAGCGGCTCGTGCAGCAGAGTAGCACCTGAAGAAGAGACCGTTCCAATGATAAGGCTGCCCTTCAGCCCTTTGGCATAGTCACTGATCTCCCGGGCGGTGGAATCCGTCAGCTCCAGGATCTGCTGGGCCCGGTTACGCAGAATGATTCCGGCATCTGTCAGCTGTATGCTGCGCGGTCCGCGCTCCACCAGCTTGACCCCCAGTTCCTCCTCCAGTAGCTTCAGCTGCTGGCTGAGCGGCGGCTGGGCCATCCTCAGCTTCCTGGCTGCGGATGTAATTTGTCCTTCCTCGGCAATGGCCAGGAAATACTTTAATTGGCGAATATCCATGGTTGAGCCTCCATTTGTAAGGGTTATGACATACGTTATCCATATGGGATTGATACGAAACCAATATTATCAATATGTAAGCAGGTATGACATAATCATAACGGGTCTTTTGTTTTTTTCAAGAGGGATTACATACTACGCTAAGTTAGGTGAGGATGAATGTGCGCAAAATTGCAGTTTTCTTAAAACCGTACAAAAAAGAAGTGACGATCGGGCCGATTTTCAAGCTGCTGGAGGCGATTCTTGAGCTGCTCTTGCCGACCATTGTTGCCCTGATCATCAACAACGGAATTGCCAAGCAGGATAGCAGCTACGTCTACAAGATGGGCTCCCTGATGGTGGTAATGGCCATCCTGGGCTTCGGCTGCTCTCTGGTATGTCAATATTATGCGGCGCGGGCTTCACAGGGGTTCGGGACCTCGCTGCGCAACAAAATGTTCAAGCATATCTCTTCGCTGTCGTATGCGGAGCTGGATGTTATCGGCACACCTTCGCTGATTAATCGGATCACTAACGATGTTAACCAGCTGCAGGTGGCAGTAGCCATGCTGATCCGGCTGGTCATCCGTGCGCCGTTCATCTGTATCGGTGCTATTATTATGGCGATGTTCCTGGATTTCCGTCTATCACTGATCCTGATTGCAGCGACACCGGTATTTGGAGTGATCCTGTACTTCATCATTACCCGCAGCTCGCCAATGTACCGCAAATATCAGGTGAAGCTGGACCGTCTGTCGCTGGTGCTCAGCGAGAATCTCTCAGGAATCCGGGTGATCCGGGCCTTCGCAGAGAGCCGCCGCGAGAAGCAGCGCTTCAATGAAGCCTCTGAGGATCTGACGCAGACGGCCATCCGTGTCGGACGGATATCCGCCTGGCTGGGACCAATGACGACACTGGTAGTGAACGCGGCAATTATTGCCATTCTATGGGTGGGCGGCATTCACATTGAAGCTGGGAATCTGTCGCAGGGTGAGATTATTGCATTCATTAACTATGTAACCCAGATCCTGCTGGCCCTGATCGTAGTCTCCAATCTGGTCATTCTGTTCACCAAAGCCTCGTCGTCTGCCAGCCGCATCAATGAGGTGCTGGCTATGACAGCTTCGGTTGCTGAAGTGCCTGCTCATGCACCTGCTGCGAAGCCGGACGGTGCAGCGCCGGTGATTTCCTTCCGCAATGTCTCTTTCGGCTATAACACGACCGGTGAGCAGGCCCTGGAAAATATCTCTGTAGATATCCTCAAGGGGCAGACGGTAGGATTAATCGGCAGTACCGGTTCAGGTAAGAGCACCTTCGTAAATCTGATTCCGCGCTTTTATGACGCTGTAGAAGGGGAGATTAGAGTCGAGGGTGTAAATGTACGGGACTACCGGCTGGAGCAGCTGCGCAGCAGAATCGGCATTGTACCGCAAAAGGCGGTATTGTTCACCGGGACGATTGCCGAGAATATCCGCTGGGGAAAGGCGTCTGCTACCCGGGATGAGATTATGGCCGCAGCAGAGGTTGCCCAGGCTGAGGAGTTCATCACCCGGCTGCCTGAAGGGCTGGATACGCTGGTCGTACGCGGCGGGCATAACCTGTCCGGCGGACAAAAGCAGCGGCTGACCATTGCCCGGGCTGTAGTAGGACGTCCGCCGATCCTTATCCTGGATGATTCCTCCAGTGCGCTGGACTTCGCTACGGATGCGGCACTGCGCCGTGCACTAAGCAAGAACAGTACAGATATGACCGTGCTGCTTGTATCCCAGCGGGTAAGCACAGTTAGGCAGGCCGGTCAGATTATCGTCTTCGAGGAAGGCCGGATTGCCGGAATTGGTACGCATGAGGAACTGCTGGAGAGCTGCGCAGTCTATCAGGAAATCTGCATGTCACAGCTCTCAAGCGAGGAGGCACTACAATGACCAGTACAATGACCTGGAAACGTTTGTTTCAATATACCCGTGAGTACCGGAAAATAACGTATGGAGCTATCTTCTGCGCCATCCTGAGCGTGGTTGCCAGCCTGATCGGGCCGCTCCTGATTGGCCGTGCCATTGACCACATGATCGGGCCGGACCGGGTGGAGTTCCCGGAGATTCTGCGCCTGCTGCTGATTCTGGGCAGTGTGTATCTGGTCGGCAGCTTCTTCGGCTGGCTGCTCACTTATTATACGAATAAGCTGGCGTTCCGCACGGTCTATGACCTGCGCCGCGAGCTGTTTGACAAGCTGGACGCCCTGCCCCTGAAATTCCATGATAACCATCCCCAGGGCGACAGCATCAGCCGGTTCGTGAATGACATGGATGCCGTCTCTGACGGTCTGCTCCAGGGCTTCTCCACGCTCCTGACTGGGATCGTAACCATTGCCGGAGCTATAGGGCTGATGCTCTATATCAGCCCTATAATGACACTGGTGGTGCTGCTGTCTGCTCCGGCAACCTTCTTCGTTGCCCGCTTCATTACGATGCGCTCCCAGCAGCTGTTCCGTGAGCAGGCCAAGATTCTCGGGGGGCTGAACGGCTATGTTGAGGAAATCGTCGGCGGGCAGAAGGTGGTGCAGGCTTATCATTACGAGGACCGTTCCTTTGCAGGTTTTGCGGAGCGTAATAATGAGCTGTACAAGACAGGGACGAAATCGCAGTTCTATGGCTCGCTCTCGAACCCGACCACGCGGCTGGTCAATAATATCACCTTCTCGCTGATTGCGATGATCGGGAGTGTGCTTGTTATCGGAGACCTGTTCTCCGTAGGGGATCTTTCCAGCTTCCTGATCTACTCCAGTCTGTTCGCGAAGCCGTTCAATGAGATAACCGGTGTGATCACACAGCTGCAGTCAGCCACTGCTTCGGCGCAGCGGATCTTCACCATTCTGGATCTCCCGCAGGAAGCCCCGGATCAGCCGGATGCCTATGTGATGGAGAACAGCCGGGGAACAATCACCTTCGATAAGGTAAGCTTCGCCTATACACCAGAGCGTCCGCTAATCAAGGACTTCAGTCTGGAGGTGAAGCCGGGCACACGCGTGGCGATCGTCGGCCAGACCGGGGCGGGCAAGACCACTCTGGTTAACCTTCTGATGCGTTTTTATGAGGTTGACAGCGGAACGATTCGAATTGACGGAGTAGATATTACCTCCATCACCCGTGACAGTCTGCGGCGCAATTTCGGAATGGTGCTTCAGGAGACCTGGCTGTACGGGGCTTCCATCCGCGACAATATTGCTTATGGCAAGCCGGAGGCTTCCGAAGCGGAGGTGATTGCGGCTGCTAAGGCTGCGAATGCGCACAGCTTCATCAAGCGCCTGCCTGAAGGCTATGACACCAAGATCAGCACCTCGGGAGATAATCTCTCCCAGGGCCAGAAGCAGCTGCTCACCATTGCCCGCGTCATGCTGGTTGATCCGCCGATGCTCATTCTGGACGAGGCGACCAGCAGCATTGATACGCTGACAGAGGCGCGGATACAGAAGGCCTTCCTGGCAATGATCACCGGCCGGACCAGCTTCGTGATTGCCCACCGGCTGTCCACGATCCGCGAGGCGGATCTCATCCTGTTCATGAAGGATGGGGATATCGTGGAGAGCGGAACGCATGATGAGCTGCTGGGGAGCGGAGGCTACTACGCCCGCTTATACAATAGCCAGTTTACGGCGGTGTAGGAATACTCTAATTTATTTAGCTGAGGCATAACTTCTCCGGAAGTGTGCCGCAGCTATTTTTTTGCCCAGCAAGCTTAAAGTTGATCCTTGCCCGGATGCAGCCTGCTGCGCATCACCCCGGGAGTCACTCCATGGGCCTTCCGGAAGACCCGGATGAAGTAATTGGTCTCCATGCCGAGGTTGAGGGCGATATCCTGCACGGGACGCTCCGGGTCCTCGGTCAGCATCTGCATGGCGCGCTGCAGCCGCAGGTTCTGCAGATATTTATGCGGAGTGACGCCGTATTCCTGCAGGAACAGACGCTGGAAATGCTGGACGGAATAACCGACAGCCGCCGCCAGATTGGTGATCAGCAGCGGCTCGGTGAAATGCTCGTTGATCAGGCTGACTGCTTTGTTCAGTGCATCGTTGCGGACGTTTTCGTTCTGCAGCCGGGTCGCTGCACCTGTGGAGACTTCACTTTTGCGCAGCATCAGCAGCAGCCGGTACAGCGTCACCGATAACTCCTGCATCGGCTGTTCCTCCTGACGCGCCGAGCTGTTCCCGTTCACCGTGTGCCAGATCCCGCCGAGCATGTCCCAGCATTCCTCGAACCGCTCGGGGCGGAACGGGGCCGAAGGCAGCAGGCCGAGACCCTCCAGAACGGAGGCAGACTGGCTGCCGTGGAACCCGATGAAGCCGACATGCCACGGTTCGTGGGATAACGGATAATATTCATGTCCGCGGTCGGGCGGAAATGCATAGGCCATCCCCGGCTGCAGCACCGTTTCGGTGCCGTCCTCCAGATCACGGAACCGCCCGCTGCCGCTGCGGATCAGAAAAATCTGATGCACCGGGAATCCGGCAGGACGCACATGGTGATACTGGATATGACGGCCGACAGAATACGGATAGAGGGGAAAAGCACTCAGGTCACGCGGCATTTCAATCAGAGAGAAGGGGAGCATACGAACACCTCATATTCATTTTGTGCTATTCAAACGCTATTATTATCCTACCATTGACTACAGATTATCCTTTATTATAAATAGTGTAAATCGATACAAGCAAGAGGGAAAGCGCTACTGAAGAAATTGTATCAGTGAAAAGTCCCATCCTGACATCTACTACCACACATAAACGAGAGGATGAAATCATATGAGCAGCAAAGTTCCTGCAATCAGCAGCAAGGCTCCTGTAATGCTTCACGGTGCCGACTATAATCCCGAGCAATGGCTGAAATATCCGGGGGTGCTTGAAGAAGATATCCGCATGATGAAGCTGGCAGACTGTAATGTCATGTCTGTAGGAATTTTCTCCTGGGTATCCCTGGAGCGCGAAGAAGGGGTATTTAACTTTGAGTGGATGGATCAGCTCCTGGACCGTTTTGCAGAGAACGGAATTTACGCCTTCCTGGCGACTCCGAGCGGTGCGCGTCCGGCATGGATGTCCGAGAAGTATCCTGAAGTGCTGCGGGTGGAACGGAACCGGGTTCGCAACCTGCACGGCGTCCGTCATAATCACTGCTTCACTTCACCGGTCTACCGTGAAAAGACAGCGCTGATCAACTCCAAGCTGGCTGAGCGTTACGCGCATCATCCGGCAGTGATCGGCTGGCATATCTCTAATGAATTCGGCGGCGAATGTCACTGTAATTATTGTCAGGATGCCTTCAGAGACTGGCTCAAGGCGAAGTACAACAATGATCTGGATGAGGTGAACCACGCTTGGTGGGCTACCTTCTGGAGCCATACGTATACTTCCTGGGAACAGATTGAGTCCCCTGCTCCGCATGGTGAGACACAGGTTCACGGACTTAACCTGGACTGGCGCCGGTTCGTAAGTGATCAGACGATAAACTTCTGCCAGCATGAGATTGACGCCGTGCGCGGCTTCAACCCTGATCTGCCGGTAACTACCAATATGCATATGATTGACGGCGTGGACTACCGCAATATGGCTAAGATTCTTGATGTGGTATCGTGGGATGCTTACCCGGACTGGGGATATACCGAAGACGATGATGACGCCCGCTTGGCCGCTTGGACAGCGATGCACCATGATATGTACCGCAGCTTCAAAAAGAAGCCGTTCCTGCTCATGGAAAGCACGCCTTCCCTCACGAACTGGCAGATTGTCAGCAAGCTGAAGCGTCCGGGGATGCACAAGCTGTCCTCACTCCAGGCCGTTGCGCATGGTTCTGATTCTGTACAGTACTTCCAGTGGCGTAAAAGCCGCGGCTCCAGCGAGAAGTTCCACGGCGCGGTGATCGACCATAGCGGACATACGGAGACCCGTGTCTTCAAGGATGTAGCTGAGGTGGGCCGTACCCTGGCAGGACTGGAGGAAGTTGTAGGTACTACAACCCCTGCTGAGACAGCCATTCTGTTCGACTGGGACAACCGCTGGGCGGTGAAGGATGCTCAAGGTATCCGCAATTCCGGCCTGAAATATGAAGAGACGGTGCTTCAGCATTACCGGGGACTGTGGGAGCTGGGAATTCCGGTAGATGTGGTAGGTTCGGGCGATGACCTGTCCGGCTATAAGCTGGTAATTGCTCCGATGCTGTACCTGATCAGCGAAGAGAACGGGAAGCGGATTGAGAAGTACGTAGAGCAGGGTGGAACCTTCCTGGCCACTTATTGGTCGGGAGTGGTCGGCGAGACCGATCTGTGTCACCTGGGCGGCTTCCCTGGACCGCTGCGCAGAACGCTGGGCATTTGGGCCGAAGAGACAGAAGGGCTGCATAGCCGCGACCTGAACGGTCTGGTGCTTGACCCCGGCAATAGCTTGAAGCTGAGCGGGGAATACGATGCGCATGAGATTGCCGAGCTGATTCATCTGGAAGGCGCTGAGGCGCTGGGTCATTACCGCAGCGACTTCTACGCCGGACGTCCTGCACTCACAGTGAACAAGCTGGGAGCAGGTAAGGCTTATCATCTGGCAACACGTGTGAAGGACGCGCAGTTCTATGTAGACCTGTACGCCGCAATTACCGGAAAAGAGCGGATCAGCCGCACCCTGAACACTGAGCTTCCGACCGGAGTAACCGCACAGCTGCGTTCCGATGGCGAGCATGACTATGTCTTCGTGCAGAATTTCAGCGGCACCGAGCAAGTAGTGGCGCTGGACGGACAAGCCTACACCGATGTAGAGTCCGGCGCAGCCGCTCCGGCCGAGCTGAAGCTGGCAGTGAACGGACTGGCAATTCTGAAGCGTGAAGCGGCTAAGGCATAAGTGAAGCGGCTTAATCGCGTAATATAGTACATGTATCGGCAAAGTTACATTGAGTTACAGAAGAAGGCAGAACCCCATCGACGGGTTCTGCCTTTTTAAGTATGACTTAGGTTGTGGCTGGACCGTACAACCGCTCAATCCCCTCAATCACCCGCCTAAAATATTCATGCTCATGCGGGACAAAGCGCGTGAAGTCCACCAGCTCATCGATGCCCGTTCGTTCACCGTTCCCGTTAATCTGGAAGCCCTGTACTTGAAGTTTGCTGTCTGCTCCCGAGATGAAGCTGCGGAAATCAGCGAAGCGGGCCTCTACGATGCCTGCCACCTCTTCCAGCTGTGGGGTGAATGCACTGAGCGCATAGCGGTTCTCATAGACATATACATGTGCCCGTTCACGGTCCATGAATCCGGCAGAATCCATCTGGTAGGGGATGACCCCCAGCGGCTGCAACTCGTCAAAAGCTATCGCAAGCCCCAGTTCCTCCTGGACCTCGCGGATACCGTCCAAGGCCGTCTCCTCTGCCAGCAGATGTCCGGCAGCGGTGATGTCTAGCAGCCCGGCATAATCTTTCTTTTGCTGACTGCGCAGCTGGAGGCAGATTCTCAGCCCGCTGTCAGCTTTACGGACAAACCAGCAGTGGAAGGTCTCATGCCAGAGGCCTTGGCGGTGCACCTCGTCCCGGGGAGCCGTCCCCGTCCGGTTCCCTTGTTCATCAAATGTAGCTAATAATTCTTCGTTCATACAGTTCGCCTCCAATGTCCGGTAAGTTAAATTTTCCGGGAGTAGTATGCCGATAGCAGAAGGTACAACGACAGAAGTGTAATCAACGTAACGGCAATCGTTAAGAACACAGTTTGGTTAATCAAAGAGGCGGCGACAGCAGAAAGAGACAATAAAAGAAAGAAAAGACGTATAGCAGCCCTGCCCGTTTTTAAGGCGATCATCCGGTTTCGTTCATCTTGCGCGGCAATATGTAACGCTTCTAGTATTTCAGGGTTTTTGAGCGCCTTGCGGAGTCTGGCAATACGGAGAGCGGCAGAAATCCACGAACCGGACAATAAACCGGCGAGAATCCCTATATCCCAGCTGTCCAGCGCGTCGAGCCTGCCCCACACGAATGCTTTGAGTATAAACGCCACAATAACGGTTATCCCCATACTTACCGCGTAGAAGGAATTGATAACGATCCGCCGCCGCAGCTCCTGTTCAAAAGACTTCATAGTCGATATCCTCCACATCTGAAAAATCAAAAATATCCTCGATCGGCAAACCGAAAAATTTTGAAATTTTATAGGCAAGCGGGAGGGAGGCGATGTACTTTTCATTCTCGATTGAAGTGATGGTGTGCCGTGTGACACGCAGTGCCTTAGCCAATTCCTCTTGGGAAATCCGCCGCTCTTTTCGCAGCTCGCGTATTCTTGTCTTCAATAATCAGCCACCTCCCCTGAAGTAATGTTATCTGCACCTCAACTCTGTTATTATGTTGCACGGTTACGGGCTTAGTCAAGTTCACTATACCATTTATGTGTAGTTGACTACACTAAATATGTGCAGTAAGCTATACATAAGATAACCTAAAGGATGGTGCGGGGAGCATGGAGAATATACGGTTCGCAGGGGTCAGAAAGTCCTTTGGCGATGTCGCTGCCGTAAACGGCCTGGATCTGAGTATCGCGGAGGGCGAGGTCTACGCACTGCTTGGGCACAATGGAGCGGGAAAGACCACAACGCTTCGCCTGCTGCTTGGTCTGCTGGAGCCGGACGACGGGGAGGTCATTGTTTTTGGGAAGAATCCTATACAGGAGGGGGATAGTGTGCGCGGGCTGTGCGGTGTTTTATCTGAAGATACAGGGTTGTACGAGTCTTTGAGCGTCTGGGATAACCTGATGTATTACGCTGATATTTATGGTATGAGCCGTGTAGAATCCAGTCGCCGTATTGACGAGCTGCTGCGGACATTTGAACTGCATGACAAGAAACGAACGATGATTAAGGGCTTGTCTACCGGCATGAAGAAAAAGGTTGCCCTGATCCGGGCCATACTGCATAAACCGCGCCTTCTGATCCTGGATGAGCCTACGAATGGGCTGGATCCTGTTAGCACAGCCGATCTAAGGAAGATGTTATTGCGGCTGGCGAAGGAAGAGGGGACCACCATCATTATGACCACGCATCATCTGGAAGAGGTCCAGAAGCTGTGCGATAGAATCACGATTCTGCGGCACGGGCGGAATATTTTTACCGATTCCATCTCAGCGCTCCAAGACAGCAAGCATTACATGGACAACGGGCAATTCAGTCTTGAGAAGCTGTACATGGATATGGAGCAGGGGGGGAGGCCGATGAACAGATCCTATCCCGTTTTTCGTATTCAGTGCGCAGAGTTTGTAAGTGACAAAGGGATGCTCTTCTTTTACGGCCTGTCCATAGGCATTACCGGTATAATCCTTCCACTGTTCATGCACGGGGTAGAAGTCTCCTTAACTGCCGCAGCATTACTTACGGCAGTCTTACTAATACCCATGTTATCCGGCAGCATTGCGGGAGAACGGGAGCACCGCACTTTGGAGACACTCCTGTCCAGTCCCATCCATGGGAAAAGCATGCTCTGGAGGAAGTTTGAGTTCTGCTTCTTATTTGCGCTGGGCTACTTCACTATAACCGTTCTCTGCTCTGCGTTAACGAGCTATCTTGCCGGCGGCGGAGCGGCGTTGATTCTTTGGCAATGGATGTGCATCATGGTTGTAGCTGCATTGAATTATAGTGCAATATGCATGGGCGGGGTGTATGTTTCCTCCACATCAGGAGATTTGCGGGCTGCCAACCAGCGGGTGTCGATAATGGCTTATCCTCTGAGCTTTCTGTTTGTCGTCTGTCTGTCGGTTATAGAAACCGCGGATTTGTTGTCGGCGCTGATCACAAGTTGTATCTGTACATTGATTTACCTTGGGGTTATATCGATGTTCGCAGCGAAGATCCGGAGGATGAAGCAGCCGGATTTCTTCCAGCCCATAACCATCCAGAAGCCGGAGAGCGCACATCAGCAGCGTATATCATTAGCTCTCCCGAGATCTCAGTTTGGCATAGTGTTGAGATTGGAGTGGAAGGTGTTAATGTCCTTGAAAAGGATGCTCCTGAGCTTTGGATTTCTGTGCTTCTCGCCCGTTGCTATGATGTGTCTGCTGCTGTATTATACGGGAACGCTTGACCTCAACTATGCCGTTCTGCTAACCGTGCTAATAATAATGAGAGTACCGACCAACTTAATAGCATACTCCATAGGCGGGGAAAAAGTATATAAGACAGGGGAAGCCTTATTGTCTACACCTCTGCAGATCCGGCCGGTCTTTCTGGCCAAATGTATGATTCCAGTGCTTGTAACGTCGGTCATGCTGACCGTCTCATCCCTGCTGACGTTAGCAGGCGTAACTATTGCAGCGCTGATCAAGCCTGATCTTGTCTCCATCCAAGGCTATACGGCTGCCCAGCTTATCCTGCTGTTTCCCGTTGGTCTGCTCTCATCCATCGCCATGATGTTCATAGCAGCTATTCTTTCTCTGCGGCTCAGAACTCCGCGTCAGGGCTTGTATGCGACAAGCCTTCTGTCGGTTCTGTTTGTGTTCCCGGTATTAGCGATCATCTACTTGGCTCCGAACATGCTAATGGGGTCCATGATCTATCTCGCAGTTCTCGTAATTGGTAATCTATTCTGTCTCAAAAGAATTTCGGACAACATAACCCGGCCTCAGCTCATGAGCAGACTATAAGGAACATACAAAACCCCCGGCCATGCTTCATTAAGAAGCAACCGGGGGTTCGTTGTATAGGTGCCGTTCCTGTAAGGTCGGCACCCGTTTCCACTTGTCGTTCCTTATCTAGCCAACCAGCCGCCGTCCACATTGAGAATGTGGCCGTTCAGGTAGTCGGAAGCGGCAGAGGCCAGGAATACGGCAGGGCCCTTCACATCTTCGGCAGTTCCCCAGCGTCCGGCTGGAATACGGTCAAGGATGGAGTCGGAGCGGCTCTGGTCCGCACGGATTGGAGCGGTGTTCTCAGTAGCCATGTAGCCTGGAGCAATCGCGTTGATGTTAAGGCCCGAGCCTGCCCATTCATTGGCGAAGGCTTTGGTCAGACCGGCTACGGCATGCTTACTTGCTGTGTAGCCCGGCACGTTGATGCCGCCCTGGTAGGAGAGCATGGAGGCGATGTTGATGATTTTGCCGCTTCCCCGTTCCAGGAAGTGACGTCCGACAATCTGCGACAGCAGGAAGACCGTGTTCTGGTTGAGGTTAATGACATCGAACCAGTCCTTCTCACTATGGTCCTTGGCCGGAGTGCGGCGGATCATGCCTGCACAGTTGACGAGGATATCCACTTTGCCGGTGAAGGCAACGGCTTCGTCGAACATGCCTTGAAGCTTGGAATGGTCGCTGAGGTCAGTGGCGATGCTCAGTGCTTTGACGCCAAAAGCTTCACAGGCTGCTACAGTCTCGTCACTGGAATTAAGAGATACGGAGACTACGTCTGCACCGGCTTCTGCGAAGGCGATGGCAATGCCTTGTCCAAGCCCTTGCGCTGCGCCTGTTACGATTGCTGTTTTACCTGCCAAGCTGAATAAAGATGACATATGATTAATCTCTCCTTTGAGCTAGTTGAATTATATAATTACCCGCATTCAATGTTGACGCCAGCCTTGCGGAACAGCCCGGCAGTCTCCGGGGCAAGCCCGCTGTCTGTCAGCAGCACATCGACCTCCTGCAGGGAAGCGAAGGTGCGAAGCGCGGTCTGACCGAACTTGTGATGATCGCATGCGGCGAACACCTGGCGGGCCGTGGAGACTAAGGCCTGTTTGAAATCGATGAAGTCGCCGGTGTATATGGACAGGCCGTGTTCAATATGAACGGCTGTGGCCGAGAGAAAGGCTTTTTGAATATTAAGCTTCTGTACATAGGACACGGCTTCAGGACCGGCCAGCATATTGCGGACACGGTAACCGCCGGGAACGACCAGCCGGATGTTATCTCTGGAAACCAGCTCACTGATGATGTAGACATCATTGGTAATGACCGTAAGGGGAATATTCGTAAGCCGCCGGGCAATCTCAAGCGTTGTGCTTCCGCCGTCCAAGGCAATGATGTCATCTGGAGCGATATGCGCCAGCGCACACCGGGCAATCTCCGTCTTCTCCTCGGCGTATTTATCCAGCGGATTGCGCAGGGGCAGAATGCCGAACTGATCGCTCTGTGCCAGCACGGCGCCGCCGTGGACGCGCATAATCAGTCCCTGTTCCTCCAGCTTGCTTAAATCCTCGCGGATCGTTTTGCCGGTAACCTGGAGCTTGTCGCTCAATTCATTCACGGTTACATCCTTCTGGTTCAGCATAACTTCCATAATCATCTCGTGCCGCCGTATCGGGTTCATCCGCCTGCCTCATCTTTCCGTAGTTGATTTGCTTCTATTGTAGTTCTTTCATCCCTACGGGGTCCATATCATCGTAACGCTTGTTGTCTCCGGCCATGCTCCAGATGAAGGTATAGTTATGCGTGCCCACACCGCTGTGAATGGACCAGCTTGGCGAGATGACAGCCTGTTCATTGTGCATTACAATGTGGCGGGTCTCGGTCGGTTCGCCCATCAGGTGGAAGACGATAGAATCATCCGGCAGATCGAAATAGAAGTAGGCTTCCATCCGGCGCGGATGCGTGTGAGATGGCATGGTGTTCCACATGCTGCCCGGCTTCAGCTGAGTCATCCCCATTACAAGCTGTGCGCTCTGCACGCCGTTCGTGTGGATGAAGCGGTGAATCGTCCGTTCGTTGGAATTCTCCAGACCGCCCATAGCCCCGGATTCGGATTCAGCCAGCGTAGTTTTCGTAGTCGGGTAGGACTGGTGAGCCGGAGCGGAATTCAGATAGAATTTTGCCGGTTTTGCACTGTCCGCACTCTTGAAAATAACATCCTTCGAGCCTTGGCCCACATACAGGCATTCCTTGAAATCGACCTCATATTCAGTTCCGTCCACAACAACCGAACCTGGTCCGCCGACATTGATGATCCCCAGCTCGCGGCGTTCCAGGAAGTAAGTTACGCCAAGTTCCTTGAGGTCCGTAGTCAGAGCCACCTCGCCGTTCACCGGATTCGCTCCGCCAACGATCATGCGGTCTTCATGTGTCAGGACAAGCTTCAGCTCGTCTGGTGCAAAGATAACCGGAATATGGAATTCCTTGCGCAGGCGCTCAGTGTCAAACTGCTTCACTTCATTCGGATGTGATGCAAAACGTCTTTCCATCGAATATTCAGTCTCCTTAGAAAACATATTTTCGTTCGTATAGGTACAATTTAATCCATATACGTTCATTTATCAAGTATAATCTTTTTTAGTGCGTTTATTTTAGTTTATTTATTCCGCAATATGATTGCCATCTGAACTGAAAGCGTCCACAATAGAGCGGGAGAGAGTGGATTGTATTGTAAGTTAACGACAGAAATATCACTGTGGAGGGTGAGCGATATGACAGACCAGCCTAAGCATCAGCAGAAGACTTCTTATAAAATGCGCCAGCGGGAGATTATATATTCGGCCGCGATGGAGGCAGAGCGCCTTCCGCTGCAAGCCAGCGGGCTATGGTTCCATGATGATGTGCGCAACAACTTCTATTATGCTTCCTATTTATTTGCCGCTGCGGTGGACGATACCCTGGAGCTGCCGTTCAACCGGGAGGAAGCGCAGCGGAAGGCGGATGCCGTCCTGCTGGAGACCGTTCTTCTGCAGAACCGTCAGCCTGGCACGAAGCTGTACGGACACTGGCCGCTGGGGCTAAATCCTGTTCCGAGAGAAGCAGCACCGCATGAGCTGCCGGTCGAAATTATGGGCAGCCTGATGGTCTGGTTCTGCAAGCAATATTCCGCCAAGTTCAGCGCGGGACTGCGCGTGGCATTCCATACGGCACTCGGACATATCTACCGCAGCGGCTTCTTCCGGAAGCAGGTAGCGGAGTTCGGCCACCATGAAGCGAAATATACGGCGGCGAAGCTGATCTTCGGCCAGCTGTTTGAGGATGAGGAGCTCAGGGAAGACGGGCGGCACAGCCTGGAGATTACACTTGCGCATATCCGTGCGAAGGGCATGCCGGAGTATGGCAGCCTGCCGTGGTTCTGGCACTGGGTGCAGGCGTTCACTTGTGCCTGGGAGCTTGAAGCGGAAAGCAGCGTCAGAGAGACGCTTGGCGAGATGCTGGACTTCCTGTGGGCTGAGCGGAGCCAGTGGTATCTTCAAGGAGCCTGGGCAGGCGCGCATTCCCGGGGCTGGCCGCATGATATTCCGGCAGACGGCAATGTGCTGCATGACTATGTGCAGTTCGGGGATTTCGCGCTGCCTCCGGAGATGCCCCGTACCGAATATGCAGGGTTCCTCTATTATGAAGCGCCGGGGGAGGTGTGCTCTGCTGCATTGAACCGCCAGTTACCGGTAGAGGTCTGCAAGAAGACCGAGAAGGTGGTTGCCGGTTCCATGGAGCGCCAGCCGGCGCTGCATTCCTACGCCTATATCTGCCAGGATTACGCAGCAGGCGGGATGTGGGAGCGGGTGGAGGAATTCGACAATGAGCAGCTGCGTTGGGCCTTCTCACTGCCTGTTCCGGCGGCTGAAGGCGTGAACCGGCTTTACTTTTTCCATCCGGGTCAAGGCTACCAGCCGGGCGATCCCCGGCACCAGAGTCCTTATATGGAGGTGCTGTATCATCGGAACACGATCCTGTCGCTGTTCCCGGTGCCCGAAGGAGAGGATACGGCCATTGTCGGGGTGCTTCCGCTGGGCGAATGGATCAGGCAGCCCAAGGCGCTGCTTGGCTATGCGGGCAATGTGTATTTTGCCGTCTATGTATCACAGGAATATGAACTGCTGGAGCGGCCATCCTATCTGGAGGTAACGTCCAAGAACATGCCGGGAGGCGTCGTGGTCGAAGCGCTTAGCACAGATCAGGCGGCAGAGCTGGGGATACACAGTCTTGAGGAATTCGCCGCAGCCGCTATGAAGCGGGCACCGGAATTTACGGAGGGAGAGAACCTCTCGGCAGCGTATACGGCCTGGAGCGGGAATGAACACCTGCAGCTCAGCATTGACAATAAGCATACGGGAATACGTTCGCAGATTAACGGCAAACCGGTATCATTTGAACATTATAAGGTCTAAACGGGACACTCCGCCCCCTGGGGATCTTAAGATTTTTTCAGATTGGAACTATCTCAAATTTTAAGCTACAATGACATAGAGCCCGGGGGTCAGCAATGGCTGCCGGGTTCTTTGCGCTACTCGCATAGGGCCTGAGCATGGAGCAGCAATGAAGGTAATATCTTTAGGGCTGCAAGGAAAGAATAAGTTGACTAATTAGCAGCTGAGGATCTACTACTGAAGACATGGGGGAGAGCAGGATGACAGAGACAGAATATCGGCTGGAGAAGGATTTTTTGGGCAGCAAGCAGGTGGAGCATCAGGCCTATTACGGGATACAGACCCTCCGGGCGGTGGAGAATTTCCCGATTACCGGCTACCGTGTGCACCATGAATTAATCAAGGCGATGGGGATTGTCAAAAAATCCGCTGCGCTCGCCAACATGGAAATCGGCCGCCTCTATAAGGGCCTGGGGGAGGTCATCGTCCAAGCGGCAGATGAGGTGATTGCGGGGAACTGGGATGAGCAGTTCATCGTGGATCCGATTCAAGGCGGCGCGGGCACCTCGCTCAATATGAATGCCAATGAAGTGATTGCGAACCGTGCGCTGGAGCTGCTGGGCAAGGCCAAGGGAGATTACCTGCAGCTTAGTCCGAACACTCATGTGAATATGGCGCAATCGACGAACGATGCTTTTCCGACGGCGATTCATATTGCCACACTATCGCTGCTGGAGCAGCTGCTGATCACGATGCGGACGATGCACGGTGTGTTTTTGCAGAAGGCGGCTGAATTCGATTCCGTCATCAAAATGGGGCGGACCCACCTGCAGGACGCGGTGCCGATCCGTCTCGGACAGGAATTCGAGGCGTATAGCCGGGTGCTGGAGCGTGACATTCAGCGGATCGAGCATACGCGGGGCCATCTCTATGAGGTGAACATGGGTGCGACCGCCGTGGGTACCGGACTGAACGCCGATCCCCGGTATATTACGCGGGTCGTCGAGCTGCTGGCTGAGATCAGCGGTCTGCCGCTGGTCAGCGCGGAGCATCTGGTGGATGCCACGCAGAATACGGATGCCTATACCGAAGTCTCGGCTTCCCTGAAGGTCTGCATGATGAATATGTCCAAAATTGCCAATGATCTGCGCCTGATGGCCTCCGGCCCGCGCTCTGGCTTCAATGAAATTACGCTGCCGGCCCGCCAGCCGGGATCGTCCATCATGCCCGGCAAGGTGAATCCGGTGATGGCCGAGGTGATTAACCAGGTAGCTTTTCAGGTGATTGGCAATGATCATACGATCTGTCTCGCCGCTCAGGCCGGTCAACTGGAGCTGAACGTTATGGAGCCGGTGATGGTGTTCAATCTGATTCAGTCGATCAGCATCATGAACAATTCCTTCCGGGTGTTCACCGACTATTGTCTGGCAGGAATTGAAGCCAACAAGGAGAAGCTTGCGCGTGAGGTGGAGCGAAGCGTCGGCATCATTACCGCCGTGAATCCGCATCTGGGCTATGAGGTCGTCTCGCGGATTGCCAGAGAAGCCATTCTGACCGGAGAATCGGTGCGGGCCTTATGTCTGAAGTACAATGTGCTGAGCGAAGAGGAGCTGAACCTGATTCTGGACCCGTATGAAATGACCCATCCGGGCATCGCGGGGGCTGCGCTTTTGCATAATGATTGAATAATAATCGTGATTTGTGTAAAATCAGGCTTCCTCTCATGGTATAATAGACAGGAGCATTTACACCGGACATTATCCTATATTCTGTAATGGCTTACTGGAGGCAAAGTGTGGCGAAGGCAAAAGTGGCAAAACGTCCAACCCGCGACGAATTCGTGCTTGAAGAGCTGGGCAACCAGCTGGTAGAGGCGAAGCAGGAGAATTCTGAGATTCTGCTGACGGTCTGGGGGAAGGAAGAAGAGGTGCGCGGGGTTATTGTAGAGATGGATTCGCGTACCGGCAGGGTGCATGTCAGAAATAATGAAGAGATTATCAAGGTGCCGTTCATGGACATTATGCAAATCAATTACCCCCGGGATTAGGGGGAGCGGCAAATGAACAAAACGAATGCCATGCGCATACTGGATGCAAGGAAGATAAGCTACACCATTCATAGCTACGACAATGAGGACGGGCTCATTCACGGAACAGCGGTTGCTGAGAAGATCGGTCTGCCTCCTGAGGTAGTATTCAAGACACTGGTCGCACACAGCGGACCGCAGCCGTATGTCTATGTGATCCCGGTTGCTGAGGAGCTGGATCTGAAGAGAGCTGCCAGAGCTGCCGGAGTGAAGAAGATCGAGCTGCTGCCGCTGAAGGAGCTGCTGAAGCACACGGGATATGTGCGCGGAGGCTGTTCCCCTGTCGGCATGAAGAAGCTTTACCCTACGTTCATTCACAGCAGTGGGGCGGAGCTTGAGGTCATCGCAGTCAGCGCAGGCCGGATAGGCGTTCAGATGGAGCTTGAGCCGAAGCTGCTGGGCGAAGCGGTGTCTGCGGTTTTTACAGATTTGATTAAAGAGTAGAGTAAGCGGGATGCGAAATTCACTCTTCATTAGCAAAAATAAAAGCAGCAACTCTCCCTGGTCATGTGAGAATTGCTGCTTTTTTACTTTTTGCGCTTTTTCAAAGAGAAGCAGTAGTCCATTCGCTATAATGGTCAGCTATGAATTGCAGCTCGCGCTCGTAGTGGGCCAGGTGCCCTTCTTCCACCATTTTGACAAAAGCCGGGTTGCCCGCCTCAGCCTCCTTCTTCAGCGTATCGCACATAGCTGTGAGCCGCCGGGTCAACCAGTCGTGCAGATCTTCCGGGACAGGGAGTCCATAGGCTTCGAAAAACAGCTCAATCCGCCGCTGCCGGTCCGCTGCATGCAGGGCTGCCTGGTAAGGTACCGTGGAGCCTGTCAGATAGTCGGGTGCAAAACCGGCGAGCGGAACTGAAGTGTAGAGGGTATAGGCAATATCCCATAGGCGCGGGCCCGGACCGGCCATGTCGAAATCAATCAGCGCCACGGGCGCACCATGCTGAAACACCACGTTGTACAATGCCGCGTCATTATGGCAGATCACTTCATGTGCCGCAGGATCGGCATAGGAGAGCTGCCACTTCGTATGTATACTATTCGTTACAAAACCTTCCGTTGCATCATGATAGCTGCGTAACAGGCGCGCTAGGCTAGTAAGGGTCTCTTCAGACCACATGTACGGCTCCAGCTCAGGATAAGCGTTGCCCGGAACCTCACCGGGAAGAAAGGATAGAATCTCGCGCCCTGCTTCATCTACGCCTAGGAATCTGGGTGCTCCTGCGAAATTCTGCTGCTCCAAATGATGAAGCAGTGCATGAATACTCGTGCTCCAGCTCCCTGTGGGACGGCGGACGGTGTCTGCCTTGCGGATGATCTCATTTACATTTCCGCCGGTTAACTTCTCTTCATCGTACGGGTTCATTGGTTATGTTACCTCACTTTCTTTGCTTCTTCCCTTCTTCACATACAGCCTACTTAAGGCAGCAGCTTCGCGGCTATTAACCCCAGATACTCCTTCAGCGCAAGTCCGGTTGTGGAGACGGCTCCGGCAGATGGAGTGAATTTGCTTACATAGAGTGACATAGGACGGCTGGCTTGGAAATCTACCGGAAAAGCCTGCGGCGTAAGTCCGGCATGCTCGAACTGGACCATGCTGCGCGGCATATGGAAGCCGGAAGTTACCAGAACGGGACGGCTTAAGCCATGCTCCTGCATGAGCTTCGCGGTATTGACCGCATTCTGCTCCGTATTGAGCGAGCGGTTCTCCGGCAGGATGTCCTCTGCGGGGATGCCGAGGCCGATGAGCTGCCGCCGGGCGATATCCGCTTCATTGCCGCTGTCGGCGAATACCTGTCCCCCGGAGAAAATGATGGGCAGGCCAGTCTCGCGGTACAGCCGCGCAGCCGCCAGCAGCCGGTTCGCCGCTGGACCGGACATATTGCCCTGCCCGTCCAGATCCGGGGTGCCGGAGGTGGCCCCTCCGCCAAGGATTACGATCACATCGCCCTCTGCGGCAGCAGGCTGAGGGTACTTCCGTTCCAGGCTCCCGATCAGCGTATCGCTGACAGCAGAGGTCATCGACAGATAGAGCAGGAGCGTGACGCATAGCAGCACGACCGCAGGACGGCGGCTATTTTTCCACAGCCAGACCACCATGCCCAGCAGCAGCAGGACGAATATCCCGGGTGGCAGGATGAAGCTGTATACGAATTTAATGAGATAGATCATAGGGTCACCAACTTTTACAAATAGGATATAAGACATTTAACAAAAAATTCAACCGCATAGCAGCTCAATTCTAGTTGTATGGTACCACGGGTCCGGCTGGAGTCCCCGGCTTCACCCGGCTGATTCCGCAATTCTGCGCTGCGCTACTTCGTGCTTCTCGTGTCCTCCGTGTGCGCTCTCGGTGAGCTTACAACTGAAGTGGACTGAGGTACCTTTATTTTGCCATAATCAAGCTTGATAGTGCCGAAACGGACTGAGATTCCGCTAACTTATACTTTTGAGCCTCAAAGGACATATATTAGGACGCATAAAGGATTCTCTGTCCGCTTAGCCCGGATTTTCACCTAATTTGCTCATATAGCGGTATCTCAGTCCTCTTCATTGTCAGTTAGAGAGTCATGTAGGCGGCGGGGTATGGGTTTGCCGGATTCTGGTTTGAAATAGTATATCTTCATTATGTAGCTCTCCCTGAGTGTGGGAGGGGCGCTCCGTCGCCTGTCTTGCCCGGCTCTTCCGTAAGCTGGCGGTAGCCCATGGGGGGCAGACCGGTCCAGCGCTTGAACTGCTTGCTGAAATGGGACACATCGCGGTAGCCCAGCCGGTAGGCGATGCTCTCTACAGACAGGCTGTTATCCAGCAGCAGCAGCTTGGCATGGCGGATAATGAGATCGGAGAGATACTGCCTGGGCGGCAGCCCGTAGATCTGCCGGAAGGCGCGGTTGCAGTGGCTCGTGCTATAGCCGAGTCTGGCTGCGATCTCTTCGATACTTCCGGCTCTGCTTCCTGATGCCGCAGCCGTGAAGACGGATTCCTGCAGCAGCCCTTCAATGGCATTCGCCAGCGCAACGGTCTTCTCCGTCACTCCCGGCAGGGTGCTCCGGGCAGGGGAAGGCAGGGCAGCCAGTACCCAGCCGCTAAGGGCGGCGAAGAACTGGAGCGAAGCGCTCAGCATAACAAGCCGGCCCCGCTGCGCATCACTGGCCTCCGGGAGAATGGTCGAGCGGATGATGTCGTCCAGGGAAGAACGGATCGCCTTCAGCTCCTGGGTGTCTCCGCTTAGACTGACGGTATCCATTGTCATTAAGGAGCGGCGCAGAACCAGATCGTCAATGTCGAAGTGCAGGCAGTAATAAGACATCTCGTCGCCTGAGGCTGCGCCCAGACTGGAGTGCAGCACACCGGGGCGGATGAACAGAATGTCGCCGCTCTCCTGGATGTAGGATTGTCCGCCTACGGCCATGCGCTGCGAGCCCTGCAGAACGATGTTGATCTCGAACATCGGGTGAGTGTGTGCCGGATATTGCCACTCCTTGTTCACCTTGCGCCAGTGGGCGGCAAAGAGATGGAAGGCAGCCTGAACATCCGGGGACATGCGTCCATCCATGGAATGCTGTGTGCCGGGATCTAATACGTTCATGTTCAACCTCTTCTTTGTTAAAAGATGGATCTATTATAGCATAGGCCGCTGTGTCCGATTGATTTGTCCAAATAATTGGCGGCTTTGCGCCTGTTGCCTGAGGGGAGGATAGCGCTAACATAGAGCTAGAGCCCGGCACTGCCGGGACATAGCTGGAGGGAGTGTATATACTGTATGCCAACGAACAAATTCTTCAATGCCCATCATTCACCGATAGGATCATTCTCAAGCTTCACCCTCGGATTTCAAGGAGCGTCCGGTGGCTTTGACCTGGAACTTGGCAGACCGCCGAGACAGAACATATATATCGGCCTTGCGCGTAAGGATGGCCATGGTTACGACACGTTTCCTTTCCATGAGCAGGGCAGCGACGATGAGAGCAAACGCTACGACATCGAGAACCCGGACCCGAGTCCGGACAAGCCGCAGATGCTGTTTCACTTCGGGGAAGATGAAATTACGCGCGATTTCCGGCTTACAACGGACAGCTGGCAGGCCGGCGATCTGACCTTCCGTATTCTGTCACCCGTCCGGCCCGTTCCGGACCCGGAGACGGCCTCGGACGCAGAGCTGAAGGAAGTGCTGCTGCCAGCAGTGCTGGTAGAGCTTGAAGTCGATAACACAGCGGGCAGCTCTACGCGCCGTGCTTTCTTCGGCTTCCAGGGGAATGACCCGTATAGCGCCCTGAGAAGATTCGATGGCGGCCAGGAGGATCTGACGGGTGTCGGTCAGGGCCGGTTCCTGGCGATTGCCGCGAAGCAGGGAAGTGTTAAGGCGGCAATGCATTTTACAATGGAGGATATTCTTGCAGCGGAGCTGGAGGAGAACTGGACGTTCGGGCTGGGGCAGGTTGGCGCGCTTATTATGGATGTGCCCGCCGGTGAACGCAAGGTGTACCAGTTCGCGGTCTGCTTCCACCGCTCCGGTTATGTGACTTCAGGAATGGATGCGAGCTATTACTATAACCGCTATTACAGCAATGTGGAAGCTGTTGCGGAATACGCGTTATCCCGGTTCGACACGCTGAAGCAGCAGGCTGAAGAGGCGAACGGGATGCTGGAGGGAACGGGCCTCAGTGACGACCAGACTTTCATGCTTGCTCACGCTATCCGTAGCTATTACGGCTCTACCGAGCTCTTGGAGTACAAAGGCCAGCCGTTCTGGGTCGTCAACGAAGGCGAATACCGGATGATGAACACGTTCGATCTTACGGTAGACCAGCTGTTCTACGAGCTCAAGATGAACCCGTGGACCGTCCGCAATGAGCTGGATATGTTCGTGGACCGGTTCAGTTATGTCGACACCGTCCGCTTCCCTGGGGACCCGGCCGAGTATCCGGGCGGACTTAGCTTCACGCATGATATGGGAGTAGCGAACGCCGTGTCGCGTCCGGAGTATTCCTCCTATGAGCTGTACGGCATTGACGGCTGCTTCTCGCATATGACCCACGAGCAATTGGTCAACTGGATTCTTACTGCGGCGACCTATGTGGAGCACACGGGCGACCGCAGCTGGATGGAGCGCAACCTTACCGTTCTGGAGAGCTGCCTGCAGAGCATGCTGAACCGGGATCATCCGGACCCGGCGAAGCGCAATGGTGTGATGGCACTCGACAGCTCACGGACCATGGGCGGTGCTGAGATTACGACCTATGACAGTCTGGATGTCTCTTTGGGCCAGGCACGCAACAATATTTATCTGGCAGGAAAATGCTGGGCTGCTTATCTGGCTATGGAGCGGATTTTCCGCGACAACGGCAATACGGAGCTGTCCCAGACTGCCGGCCGGCAAGCTGAACTGTGTGCGGCTACCATCGTGGCTAGTGTGACCGAAGGCGGCTACATTCCGGCGGTCATCGGCGAAGGCAATGATTCGAAGATTATCCCGGCCATTGAAGGCCTGGTATTCCCTTATTTCACAGGCTGCAAGGAAGCCTTGGAGCGTGGAGGACGATTCGGCGAATATCTTGAGGCACTGGACACGCATCTGAAGGCTGTGCTTGTGGAGGGAGTCTGCCTGTTCGAGGACGGCGGCTGGAAAATCTCCTCCACCAGCAATAACAGCTGGCTGAGCAAAATCTATCTCTCCCAGTTCATCGCCAGAGAAATTCTCGGCCTGGAATGGGATGAGAAGGGGCGCGCAGCAGATCAGGCCCATACGGCCTGGCTTACGCATCCGCAGCTCTCGATCTGGAGCTGGAGCGACCAGATTATCTCCGGCGAAATCACCGGCAGTAAATATTACCCGCGCGGGGTAACGGCCATTCTGTGGCTGGAGGAGCAGAAGAAGTAGGCAGTAGAAGCCGGATATCCGGCGGTGTTAACTTAAACAGCGAATCTCCCATGGCGGGGATTCGCTGTTTGTTTTTTATTGTTATTTTTGTATAACTGCGGCGGAACTCACTTGAAGAAAACAGTTGAAGTCGGAGAAATGCGCCCACGCAGTGCCGAATGTGATCGGTTTTCCGATTACATTGGACTCGCGCATCCATGCAAGCTGTCTGAGCCTGCTTCCAGCCAGACTAGAACAACCGGTGCTTCCAGCCGTTCAGCTTCGCTACGGCTTCAACATAGTAGTAGTCGCCGTAGATCAGCGACACATTTGTGAGCGAATCCCCGCTGGCGGCTCCATGCAGCAGAATGGCTTCATGGTCCGGCTGGTCCCAGGTGGCATAATTCTCTGTAAGTGAACGCAGAATCCGCTCCGCGGCATCTGCATACACACGTTTCTCACCCGGCGGCACAAGCTCTGCCAGCTCAAGGAGGCCAGAGGCGGCAATCGCGGCGGCTGAGCTGTCTCTGAACATGCGCTTGTCATCTGCAAGCCGGAAGTCCCAGTGCGGCACGTGATCCTCCGGGAGAGCCGCGATGAAATAATGGGAGATACGTTTAGCAGTATTCAAGAAACGCACGTCCCCGGTGTTACGGTAGGTGTTCGTGAAGCCGTATAGCCCCCAGGCTGAACCCCGGCTCCAGCAGGATTCAGGGGAATATCCCTGACCGCCGAAGTTCTCCAGATAAGCGCCGGTCGCGGCATCGAAAGAGAGAATATGCTTGGTGGACCCGTCCTCGCGCACACCATAAGTCATAGCGGTCTCGGCATGGCTGACCGCAATAAGACGGTAGCGCGGATCACCAGTCACCCGGCTGGCCCAGAACAGCAGCGAGATGTTCATCATGCAGTCGATGATCACCCAGCCGTGCTTGTCCCCGTTCCAGGCGCGGATGAACTTACCTGCAGGATTATAACGCGCAGCGAGGTAGTTAGCCGCTTCAAGTCCCCGGCGCAAGCCCTCTGCATCACCGATCAGCGTATGCTTAATCACCGCAGTGGCCAGGAACTGAAAGCCTACGTCATGATGCAGCTCTTCGGTCGGTTTCGCGAACCACTGTCCAATCGTTTCGTCCCAGGGCCAGGCTGCATCCTTATAAGCTTCCTTGCCGGTCATGTCATACATAACCCAGAGTATTCCCGGCCAGAAGCCGGAGGTCCACCAGTCGGTCCCGGGATTATCGAATCTGCCGTCTGCTCCCGCAGCATGAGGACTCCGCGTTCCGATCTGCTGGATCATGCCGTTCACTTTCGGTTCCAGACGGTTCATTACTTCCTGCCAATAAGCTATAGTCATCGCTGAAGCCTCCAAAGGAATTAGATTATGGCCTCAGTATAACGCCTCTATCGAACTGGAAGTTGTCTTTTGATATCACGAAATGTTGTTATATTGTCCTATTCCTCGCAAGTACCTCTCAGGTTCCCTTGCGGTATTGCAGCGGAGAAAGGCCAAGCACCCGTTTGAACAGTTGGTTGAAGTAGGAAGGATTCGGGAATCCGACAGCGCTGCCGATTCGCTCCACCGTAAGGTCTGTGGTCTCTAGCATCCGGCAGGCCTGCTTCAGCCGCCGGGCTGTAAGATAATCTACGAGCCGTCCGCCGGTCTCCTGATGAAAAATCCGCGACACATAAGATTTCGACAGATGAGTCTCTGCGGCCAGCTGCTCCAGACTAATCTCCTCGTGGTAATGGGCTTCAATCCAGTTCATGATCTGCTCTGAATAGCGAAGCTGCCGCTTGTCTCCGGTATGGATCAGCGACTGTTCTCCAGTTCCCAGACAGCTGAGGAGCTGTAGAAGGAGCATGGAGATATCCTCACTCTCTTCCCCGCTCTTACTCCGGCACTGGTTATAATTCGAGTAGATCCATTCCACAGTCTCCATGCGGTCACTGAGATCGAAGCCGCAGGAGGGATTGCTGCCCTGCCAGAGTGTAGAGAAGGCGGCCCTGCGTTTGGGGAAGCCCTGGAGCAGCTGCTCGGCAGTATGCGGGTCGAGATAGAAGATGGTGCGTACGAACGGACGCTCTGGGGAGACCTCTGAATAGATCCGGTGCAGCTGATAGGGCTGGAAAAAGAATAGCATCCCCGGACCGATATCATACATCTGCTGGTTGACCACAATACTGCCTTGTCCCCGGTGCACGAACATGATTTCACAGCATTGATGCCAGTGGTAATACCCCTTGTAATGATCATCGGTATAGATCCGGTAGTCCCAGATCAGCGACTGCCGGTTATCGAACAGTACAGGCTCGAATAGCTGTTTCATCATGCTGCAGTTCATCCCCCACAATGACAAAATAGAAACATTTCATTGCTTCCTATTATAGGGGACCTGCTGGGAGAACGCTACAGTAACAGCTCCTTCTTTTATCCTTGTGAGGCAGGTTTGCGTTTTCTAACCTTATAGACGATAAAGATCGTCATTGGGAGAACGAAGGAGAGTGTGAGGTTCCAATCGACCCAATAGGCTGGAATTTCTTTTACATAAAAAACAATATCATTGGAGCTGAGCTGGGACAGTCCATAGATCAGGAAGGCAACCGGGAAGATCAGCGGACGGTGGCTTTTCAGCTTGAACATTTGTGCAGTCCCCAGGACGAAGGCATAGAAATACAGCGCTGTTTTGAAATAAGTGGTAATAATCCAGGCGGTGGCCATGAGCGCTTCCAGCCGTTGCAGGAAGTTGGCAACATTGATTTTTTGGGCCAGGATATAGGCGGCATAGAAATTATGCTCCGAGAAATAGACGCCCAGCACGGTCAGCGAGAGGAACAGAATCAGATTCAGCCCAACGGATCCCGCGAAGAGTGCAATGAAGATGTCACGATTGATCTTGCGGTTCTTGCGGGTAAAGGGATACACCATTAAGAAGACGCACAGCTCCCCGAACGGGTAAAAGACCCCAAACATAATGGTATGCAGCATCCCAGGCAGCGGCGTGGTCATCATCGGGTACAGCCGGTCTATCTGAACCTGCGGAAATAAGAGGACCATCAGCGAGACCAGGAATAGGGCAAACAGCGGAAAAAACACCTGTGCCGCCCTGCCCACCACCTCCAGTCCCAGACGCAGGCCATACACCAGGATGACAAGACTCATGAACCGGATGACTCCGCCCGGTGTCCCCTCATAGATCTGGGTGGTCAGGAAATCCTCCATTTCGCGCACATATGTCGAGGCGGCCAGGACGAAGAAATTCAGATAGAATAAGCCTACTGCAATGCCCGCCCATTTTCCCAGCACCTGCTGACTGATCTCAATTATGGTTTGGTTTGGACTGATGTTCGCTACATTGATTAGCAGATAAATAAGGGCCATGCCGAGCGGTATGCTGATCAGTGCGGCGATCCAGGCATCCTGATGGGCTTCAGCCGTCATGGTGGTCGGATAGACCAGAGCCATATCCCCGATGAAAGTGAACAGACCGAGAATGACCATCTGCGCGGTGCTGATTCGTTCTTTTTCAATACCCACCTAACGCTCCTCCTTTCCTTTAACAAGTCATAAGGTTGCTTTGCTGCAATCTTCTTAGTATGACAGCTCCTTCCAGAAATTATGTGCTCATTGTCTTGTGTTCAGCAGCGGAATAATTAACTAGCCTTTCAACCAAACTATCAACGTACCGTATTGCTCAAATGAAGAGGGTGAAGCTGCATGGAGGATGAAGCGAACGGCAAATTATCTGCACGCCTGGAGGCCAATGAGGAACAACTGTCCCGGCTGCTCGGCCAGAGCACAGATCTGGTCAGCAAACGGCTGCAACTGGGAGAACATACGGAGCTTAATGTATTCTATATAGATGGTCTTATTGACAATCAGCTGCTGCATAACTCCATTCTGTATTCGCTGCAGGAAGGTAGGATCTGTGATCTGCTGGAAGCGGAGAGTCCTGAGCGGAAAATAGAGCTTCTCAGCAAGCGCATATTATTGGCTGGAGATGTTACTATCGTCCGGGACTATGTCCGCTTCATTCATGATCTGCTATCCGGCAATGTGATGATCATGGTGGAGGGGTCGGCAGAAGCGCTGCGCATCGGCCTGCCCGGCTGGGAGGACCGTAATGTAAGTGAACCCAACTCGCAGTCTGTCGTGCGCGGGCCAATGGAGGGCTTCACGGAGAACCTGCGAACGAACACAGCCCTGATCCGCCGCAAAATCAAAGACAGCCAGCTATGGCTCGAAACGATGCAGATCGGGCGTGTAACCCAGACCAGCGTATCAATCATGTATTTGAAGCATATTGCCAACCCGGAGCTGGTCGAGGAGGTTAAGCGCCGGTTGGACGCGATTGATACCGACAGTATTCTGGAGAGCGGTTATATTGAGGAGTTCATTCAGGATACGGTGGCTACACCTTTTCCCACAATCTATAACAGTGACCGTCCCGATACGATAGCCGGAGGTATCCTGGAAGGGAAGGTAGCTATTCTCGTGGACGGCACCCCTTTTGTGCTGCTGGCTCCGACGGTGTTTGTCTCCTTTTTCCAGTCGGCAGAGGATTATTATCAACGGGCGGATATTTCCTCGCTGCTGCGATGGATACGGTTTCTGGCTTTTTTCCTAACGATGTTCGCTCCAGCCTTCTATGTAGCAATCACCACCTATCATCAGGAGATGATTCCAACCAATCTGGTTATCAGTCTGGCTGCCCAGCGGGAGACGGTGCCGTTTCCGGCCTTTGTCGAAGCAGTGATGATGGAGCTGACCTATGAAATTCTGCGGGAGGCGGGGGTGCGAATACCGAAGAATGTCGGCCAGGCGGTCTCTATCGTCGGCACGCTTGTCATCGGCCAAGCGGCGGTTGCTGCCGGGTTCATCTCCTCGGCCATGGTCATCATTGTATCGATTACAGCGATTTCAAGCTTTGTTATCCCTGAAGCTGGAATGTCAGTGGCCGCAAGAATGATACGGTTCGTGTTGATCATGCTGGCCGGGTTTATGGGATTGTACGGGATTCTATGCGGAGTGTTCGTGCTGGTGTTGCATCTCGTAAGCCTGCGTTCATTTGGTGTACCCTATATGAGTCCGATCGGCCCCTTCGTCCGCGAAGATCTCAAGGACTCCATCTTCAGGCTGACCTGGCCGCTCCTGCGCACCAGACCTAGGCAGAACCGCACCCAGAACCTTAGGCGGCAGGCTCCGCCCAAGCGCGGGGGGTCTTAACATGAGGAAGCGAATGGCGAAGGTGCTGGCCGCCTGTATTCCGTTGTTGCTGCTTCCTATGCTGCTTAGCGGGTGCTGGGAGCGCAAGGAGCTGAATGAGCTGGCTTTTGTGCTGGGATTGGGTCTGGACAAGGCGGAGGACGGCTACAAAGTCTCCATGCAGGTAGTTATTCCTTCCTCCATCATCTCACAGAGCGCGGGTGGGTCAGGGGGAAGCGGTGTACCTGTCGTGCTCTATACCTTCAAAGTCAAAACGATTTATGAATCGCTGCGCAAATTCAATCTGGTCAGTTCACGTTCACCTTATATGGGGCATATCCGTGTGCTGGTCGTAGGTGAAGAGCTGGCCCGTGAAGGCCTTGCCGAGACGCTGGATGTGCTCAAAAGAAGCCGCGAGCCGCGTATGGATTTCTATGTTATGGTGGCGCGCAAGACGACCGCTGAGAATGTGCTTAAGGTGCTAACTCCGCTGGACCGGCTGCCGGCGAACAAGCTGTTCAATTCACTGGACAAATCCTACCAAATCTCTTCCAAGACAGTTGCGGTTACAGTGGACGATTTCATCGAAGATCTAATCTACGAAGGCACGAACCCCGTGCTGACCGGAGTAGAGTTGCTTGGGGACCCTGAGGCAGGCGGCGACAAGGCCAATGTGGAACGGACGAATCCGGACACGAGGCTGCATTATAAAAGCGTAGCCATCTTCCGAAGGGACAAGCTGATCGGCTGGATGGATGATGCTGTCACAGTGGGTTACAACTATGTCATTGATAATGTTACCAAGAACACGGGATATTTCAAGGACAAGAATGGAAGCCTGGTCGTTATGGAGGCGCTGACAACCACAACCAAGCGCAAGGTAAAGTTTATTGACGGCAAGCCGCATATTTACTTGAGTGTGGAGGCTTTATGCAACGTGCAGGAAATTGAAGGTCCGGACAAGATAGATACCGAGAGTAAAATCCATGAGCTGGAGCTGAAGACGCAGGAGCGGATTGTACAGCGGATGGAAGCGGCAGTGAAGAACATAACTGAGCGGTATAATGCTGATGTTTTTGGGTTCGGCCAGTTGATATACCGCAAGAGTCCAAAAATATGGTCCAGCGTGAAAGAAAATGATGAATATCTCAAAAGCCTGCCTGTGCATTACAAAGCCGCTGTAACCATTAACCGGATCGGAACGATCGATAATTCTTTCATCGATGAAATCAAGGAGTGATCCTGCATGCTGATGTTACTGGTATTCCTCATCCTGGCTGTGGGCTGTATGGTGATTGATCTCCCTAACCTGAAGGGCAGGCAGAAGCGGCGGGACCGCTGGGTGTACTTCGCCCTCTGGATTGGCGGACTCGCTGCTGCGGGCTGCACTATTCTGAAAATTAAGGTGCCAAGCCCGCTGCTGATGATTATGGTGATCTACAAGCCATTCAATGATCTCGTAGCCTCATGGTTCTGAGTAACGCAGCAGGTCTTCTAATAGAAGGCCTGCTTTTTGGCATGTTTGGGTAATTATCGTAAATGTCGAATTGAGATTGACGAATTGAGTTTATAGTCGTATGATGTGTTATAAAGTTCCTGAGTATTAATTAGTAACTATATAATAAAATGATAACAACGGGAGGAATGAAAGTGGAATCATCTACATTTGTACTTTTTGGCGCAACCGGGGACTTGGCGAAGCGGAAAATCTTCCCCGCTCTATACAACCTGTTTACTGATGGCAAGCTTTCCGGTCCTCTCTCAGTCATAGGGCTGGGCAGACGGGAACTCACTAATGAGACGTTCCAGCGTCAGGTGCTGGATTCGCTGCGCACCTTTTCGCGCCGTCCGGTAGAGGATACAGCGGTGCTGCAGAATTTCCTGCAGGCTTTTGAATATAGTGTGCTGGATGTCGGACGTCCTGAGGATTATGTGAAGCTGCTTGGCCATGTACAGCGCCGGGAGGAAGAGCTGGGGCTTCCGCAGAACCGGATGTTCTATCTGTCGGTCGGTCCTGAATTCTTCGGGGAGATTGCCGGTAATATCAATGCCAGCGGGCTAGGGGATACCAAGGGCTGGAAACGTCTGATTATCGAGAAGCCTTTCGGTCGGGATTTGCAGTCGGCACGGGTGCTGAATGAGAGCTTGAGCGCAGCTTTTGCAGAGGAGGAAATCTTCCGTATTGACCACTTCCTGGGCAAGCCGATGGTGCAGAATCTGGAGGTGCTGAAATACTCTAACCCTGTGCTGCGGGCCTTATGGCAGAACCGGTATATCGCGAATGTTCAGATTACCGCCAGTGAAACGGTGGGTGTGGAAGAGCGGGCGGGTTACTATGATAAGGCTGGCGCGCTGCGCGACATGTTCCAGAACCATATGCTCCAATTGCTCATGATGATGGCGATGCAGCTTCCGAAGGGCAGTACACCAGAGGACGTCCGCAGCAAAAAGCGGCATGTCATCCGTTCCGTCCGCCCTCTGCTCGCTGAAGAGGTAACACAGCATGTTGTGCGAGGCCAATACGCAGCAGGGGAGATGCGCGGACAGCAAGTGCCTGCGTATACCGCTGAACCGGGGATCGCAGCCGCTTCACAGAATGAGACGTATATTGCTGCACGCCTGTGGATTGAAGATCCGCTGTGGAACGATGTGCCGTTCTATATACGTACAGGTAAGCGTATGAAGGAGAAATCCACGCGGATTGTTATAGAATTCAAAGAGCCGTTTAATGATGTGCATAACAAGAACCGTAACAAGCTGCCGCTTGACCCTAATCTGCTGGTGATTGATATTGGTCCGAATGAGGGAATCTCCCTGACTCTGAATACCAAAAACCCGCTTCAGCACGGGGAGCTTGAGCCGGTTAGCATTAAGCATGAGCCGGGTAATCCCGATGTGCCGGAGGCCTATGAGAATCTGATCTATGATGCGATGCTCGGCGATGCCACATTCTTCGCTCATTGGGAGGAAGTAGAGTTGTCCTGGCAATGGGTTCAGCCTATAATCGAAGCAACAGCAGAAGGCAGCCTGCCGCTGCACCTGTATCCTGCCGGTTCTAACGGCCCGGCGGCGGCAGAACAGCTCCTTGGCGAGTTCCACTGGTGGCTGGATGAACCGGAGAATACAGAGCCTGCACGCGTTCACCGGACAGCAGGGATAGAACCGGAAGTCATCCGGCCTGGAGCCTAAGCGGCGGCGGTAACAGCAAGCGGACAGAGTTAGCTTATATGACTACAATTCGGAGGGATTCGTAATGAAAGTCGGTTTAATTGGACTAGGCAAAATGGGCTTCAATCTCGGCCAGAACCTGCTGGAGCATGCCCATGAAGTGGTAGCGTATGATGTGAATCCTGCTGCGGTGCAGGAATTGGCCGGACGCGGTGCGTCCGGGGCAGCAAGCCTGGAGGAGCTTACGGGACGGCTTGATTCCCCGCGCGTTCTCTGGATCATGGTTCCCCATACTTATGTAGATTCGGTTATTGCTGAACTGACGGCGCTATTATCCAAGGGAGATATCATCATTGAAGCCGGTAACTCACATTATAAAGAGTCGATCCGCCGTCATGAAGAGCTGGGTGCCCATGGAATTCACTTCCTGGATGCGGGAACCTCCGGCGGAATGGAAGGTGCGCGGAGTGGGGCCTGCTACATGGTTGGCGGCGATGAGGAAGCGTGGACGGTCGTTGAACCGCTGTTCCGTGACACTGCGGTAGAGAACGGATACCTGTACGCCGGCAAATCCGGGAGCGGACATTTCCTCAAGATGGTGCATAACGGCATTGAATACGGCATGATGGCTGCGATCGGTGAGGGCTTCGAGGTGCTGGAGAAAAGCGGATATGACTTCGACTTCGAGCAGGTGGCCCGCGTCTGGAACAACGGCTCGGTCGTCCGCTCCTGGCTGATGGAGCTGATCGAACGCGCCTTCTCCAAGGATGCCAAGCTGGAAGACATCAAAGGCGTCATGCATTCCTCCGGGGAGGGACGCTGGACGCTGGAGACAGCCTTCGACCTTCAAGCAGCGACGCCGGTCATTGCCATGGCTCTGCTCATGCGTTACCGGTCGCTGGAGACCGACACCTTCACCGGCAAAGTCGTCGCCGCCTTGCGTAATGAATTTGGCGGCCATGCGGTGGAGTCGAAGTAAGCAGAAGTAACTAGACTGAAGCGTTGATATCAGGGGGCTGTCCATAGCCATGCAATGGCTGTTTGGGCAGCCTCTTTGTTTTGGATTTGGCCGGAAGCCGGGCTGCACGTTGGCTGTACGGGAAGTGAAAGGGATACATCCCCTTGAATCGGCCGAATCCCCGCTAATCGGGCAAATGAGGAGCATTAGTGCACCTGAATCGGCCGAATCCCCGCCAATCGGGCAAATGAGGAGCACTAGTGCACCTGAATCTGCCGAAAACCCGCCAATCGGGCAAATGAGGAGCACTAGTGCACCTGAATCTGCCGAATCCCCGCCAACTAAGCAATCTGGCACCAGAGCAGTACTTTTCCAGCAATGTAGCCCATTGGAGAAGTACTGCTCTTTCTTGTGCCTGGCACAGAGAATCAGACAACCCGCAGACAGCATATAAGTACAGAAACATATATGATAACGGTTTTGCCGTCCTTTTCAGGCGGTACCGTTTCAGCGAGAAATGGAAGGACAATTTGTAGCTTGAAACATATATGTTCTGGCGTAATATATAATCCTTATATTTTGAAATAGACAGAAGGGGTGACCGGTGACGCACAATCAGGAATTCAGAGTCTATCTGATCACGAAGCGGGATATCCTGCGGTTTATTGTGGTCGAGGTGATTGTTGGCAGTATGACGTATTCGCTGGCCTGGAGCTTATTTCATAATACGATTCTGGCGGGAGCGGGCGGCTGGGCCTGTACGGAAGGGCTGAAGCGGCTGGTGAAGCTGGGCGGGTGATGGGTAATAACGGGGATTCCCCGGACCGTCTAACTGTTGTACTATATATAGAAACAGATATAGACATAAAGAGGCAGACAGAGGGAATGGTGATGCACAGATGATTAACCTACTGGAAGTACTACACAAAGAAATTATGCCCGCAGAAGGCTGCACCGAACCGATTGCAGTGGCTTATGCCGTCTCGTTGGCCGCTGAACTGGTGGAAGAGGAGATTACGGCGATTCAGCTGCTGCTCAGCGGCAATATCATCAAGAATGCGATGGGCGTAGGGATTCCTGGTACAGGCCAGACGGGCTTGCCGATAGCGGCGGCCTTGGGTGCGGTGGTGCGCCGCTCGGAGCGGAAGCTTGAGATTCTGTCCGGGCTGACCCCGGCGGAGCTGGCAAGTGCAGAGGGACTGCTGGAGCGTAAGCTGCTGGAGGTTGAGCTGAAGGATACGCCGGAGAAGCTATATATAGAAGCGAGAGTACACAGCAAGAACCATACCGCCACAGCAATCCTGGTAAAAGAGCACACGAATGTGCATTATCTTGCGAAGGATGGCCAGCGGCTTGAGCCGAAAATGGACAAGGCCGACTGCGGCGACCCGCATAGTCTGGACCCTGAGGTATACTCGGTCTCACTCGAAGATATCTATGCCTTCGTTCAGAATACACCATTCGAGGATCTTCGTTTCCTGCTTGAGGGAGCGGTTATGAATAAGGCGATCTCGGAGGAAGGGCTGCGCGGGGAATATGGCCTCCAGGTGGGCCGGAAAATGAGCCAGCAATCCGCCCTCAATCTGTTCGGCGCGGATGTGGCGAACCGGATTATCGCCGCAACGGCAGCGGCATCTGATGCACGGATGGACGGCAGTGCTATGCCGGTAATGACTACGGCGGGCAGCGGCAATCAGGGGATTGCCTGCACTATGCCGGTCATTGCCCTGGCCGAGCTCCTCGGCAAGGATGAGGAGACTCTGGCCAGAGCGATGGCGCTCAGCAATCTGATTACCATTCATGTGAAGCATTACATTGGCCGTCTGTCCCCGCTCTGCGGCTCAGGCATTGCCGGCGGAGTAGGGGCGGGCAGCGGTATTGTTTATCTGATGGGCGGAACGCTGGCGCAGATCAAACACTCCATCCAGAATACGATTGCCTCTACTTCAGGCATGATTTGCGATGGTGCGAAGCCAACCTGTGCACTCAAAATCTCCACGGCCACCAACGCAGCCATTCAGTCTGCCACCCTGGCTATGAACAATATCTCCGCGAGTCTGAATGACGGTGTCATCTTCGAGAAGGTGGAGGATACGATCAAGAATATGGAGACCCTGGTCCAGGAGGGGCTTGCCGCCACAGACCAGGCCATTCTGAATATTATGCTCTCCAAGGGAGCCGCTTCTTCATAAGGATCAGGACAAGCACTGGAATGTCTCAGCGTTTAGCGTTTGTAATCTGGTTGCGGTAAGGAAACAGGCTGTGGATTGGCTAGCACCCAATTCACGGCCAATTCGCATAATCTGGCCGGTTCATCGTTGCCGTTGCCTTGGCGCAGGTAACCGGCTAATTCCGCAGCTTCCTTCAGTTGCGCAGGGTCCAGAGGTATGCCTGAGGCGAAGTGCAGAAGTAGCGCACTGAGCATTTTACGGAAATCCGCACCCCAGTTGCCTCCGCCGTTATTCATGATTTCATAAGAGATCCGCCCAGTGATGCGAATGACCTCCCCTTGTACGGTAAGCGCGGGTCCTGAGCCGGGGATGAGCGCCTCCCATAGCTCTTGATGCTGATCCTGCCACCTTGTGCTCTTAACCTCGATCTTAGAAACACCGTCATGCATCACTCTCGCGGCTACAGGCTCCACACCGAACAGCTTGTAGAGCTTGTCCAGGGCCGTTACAGTTTCATCCAGGTAGTCTTTATTGAAATTAGCTTTGCTGAATTCAAATGCTTTGCCGATTGATTGTACCGACTCTTTCATCTCTGGAGTAAGAGTTGCCCCCGCCTCCAGCATCACCTGGGCGATCTCAGCCATGGCGGTGATATCAGCATTCCGGCAATTGATCAAGGCCTTCGCCAGCGGGGTATTCCCGCGCTTGCTCACAGCATGGATGTTGGCACCGTGAGCGATAAGATCACGGATCGCCCCAGTCCGGTAGTAGTTGGCAGCGGCGTGCAGCGGGGTCTCGTCCTGATAATCCAGAGCTTCCAGCTCAGCACCAAGCTCAAGGAACAGCGGGATATTACCCGACCAGTTTCCGGCCTGCGAATGCAGCGGAGTGCGCTGATATTTATCCCTGGCGTTGATGTCAGCACCCTGCTCCACCAGCCAGCGGACCAGCTCATCCGGAATTTGCCGGATGCTGAGCGCGGGTTCTTTGTAGGATCCCAAGGTTGCATTCCAGTCACATTTCTCAAAAACAGCCTTAAGTTGATCGATATCCCCTGATTTAACCAGCTCGCGGAAGTCCGCGGGTAAGGTTATTCTCTTTTTGCCCATTTGATTAACTCTCCTCTCTAAGATGAATCTCCTATGATAGATCTCTCATGAACTTAGTACAGCACTTCCACATTCTTCTCTGACAACAGCTTCAGCCACGCTTCTGAAGGCTTGCGGTCGGTAATCAGCACATCGATCCGGCTTAGCTCTGCGAGCCTGGCGAAGGCTGTCTGGTCGAACTTGGTATGGTCTGCGAGCAGCACAACCTTGTGTGCCTGGCGCAGCATATATTTCTTCAGCTCACATTCCGGTTCATTGGAGTCGGTGACCCCGCGGTCCATATCCAGAGCCTTGCAGCTGATTATGGCAGTGTCCACATTGTAGCGCTGGATGGTCTCATGGGCTACGGGGCCGACAAGCGACAGGGAACGGTGGCGGAGTGAGCCGCCTGTAGAAATAATGCTGTGGCTTGAGCTCGCGAACTCATGAAGAATGTTGATCGAATTGGTGATGATCGTCAGATTACTTTTATTACCCAGCAGCTTCAAGAATTCAAACGAGGTCGAGCTGGGGTCCACCATTAGCGTATCCCCGTCATTAATCAGATCCAGCGCCTGGATCGCTATTCTGCGTTTGATATCCGTATTGAGTGCTCCCCGGGTCAGAAAAGGCAGGTCCTCATTGGTATGCCTGTTCAGCATGGCTCCGCCGTAGGTCCGGCTTACAATGCCATCCTTCTCCAGCTTCTCCAGGTCTCTGCGGATCGTCTCCTCTGTCACCTCGAACATCCGGCTGAGATCGGACACCAGCACCCGTTTGTCCTGATGGACAAGGTCGATTATTTTTTTGCGTCTTTCGGCAGCGAGCATACGTATCACCTTTCCAGAGTTGATAGTCTTAATATAGACTGTAATTTCTGTGTTGTACAACATAATGAACCTTATTTGCTCTGAAACCCACAATAATAATCGTTTATTCTCCACAAAACAAACAATAAACAAATAAAAACAACTTAAATAGTGTTTAAAGTGTTGACAACACAGATTAACGGCGATACGATGAAAAGGTCAACAGGTTGAATGTATGCT
Source organism: Paenibacillus sp. FSL R7-269 (assembly GCF_000517865.1). Lineage (NCBI taxonomy): Bacteria > Bacillati > Bacillota > Bacilli > Caryophanales > Paenibacillaceae > Paenibacillus > Paenibacillus sp. FSL R7-269. The sequence goes on along the minus strand of NZ_ASPS01000060.1, from coordinate 50,184 downwards.
TACAGTGTTCATTAACTATTTATGTGCCCGGGAGGCTGGTTAAGCAATGAGTACTCATGTCTATTATGTGCCGTCAATTAACATTATGGGAAAGGGCTGTCTGAAGGACATCGCCCCGTACATTCAAGAGCTGAATCTGCAGAAGGCGCTTGTGGTCACAGACAAATTCCTGATGAAGAGCGGAATCGCCGGAAGGCTGCTGGCTATGCTGGATGAAGCGGGAATTCAGTATGTGGTATATGATGAAGTGAAGCCGAATCCTACCTGCAAAAATGTTCATGACGGCGTGGAATTTCTGAAGCAGCACGAATGTGACTATCTGATCTCTATCGGCGGCGGCTCGCCGCAGGATACGGCCAAGGCCATCGGCATTGTTGCCACTAACGGCGGGCATATTGCAGATTATGAAGGCGTTCACAAATCAAAGAACAAATCTCTGCCGATTGTCGCGGTGAACACGACGGCCGGGACTTCAAGTGAAGTGACGATCAATTACGTGATTACGGATGAAGAGCGCAAGATCAAGATGGTCATGGTAGACAAGAACAGTATCGCCACCATCTCGGTGAATGATCCGGAGCTGATGGTTGATAAGCCCGCTGCACTTACGGCGGCTACGGGCATGGATGCCCTGACGCATGCAATTGAAGCGCTGGTCACTCCAGGCGCATATCCGGTAACCGATGCTACCGCTCTGGCTGCGGTGGAGCTGATCTTCGCCAATCTGGCGCGGACGGTGACGAATGGACACGATATTGAAGCGCGTGAGCAGATGGTCTATGCCATCTTCCTCGGCGGCCTCGCCTTCAATAACGCAGGCTTAGGCTACGTGCATGCCATGGCCCATCAGCTCGGCGGGGTCTATGATCTGCCGCACGGCGTGTGCAATGCGATGCTGCTGCCATACGTGGAAGAAGAGAATGCCAAGCATGTGCCGGAGAAATTCAGAGCGATCGCCAGAGCTGCCGGTATGCAGACCGAAGGGCGAAGCGACAAGGAATGTGCGGATTACGTCATCGAGTCGATCAAGGCCCTGTCTAAGGAGGTTGGCATTCCTGCCAAGCTGTCCGAGCTGGGTGTTGCTGAAGTAGATCTCGATCTGCTTGCTGAGAATGCAATGAAGGATGCCTGCGCACCTGGTAACCCTTTTATTCCTACCAAAGATGAAGTAATCGCGTTATTCCGCAAAATTCTGTAAATCACCTTTCATAGAATAGGAGATTCCCTATGACCTATCATATCGCCGTCGATATCGGCGCCTCCAGCGGACGGCTTGTACTTGGACAGCTCGTGGACGGGAGACTCCAGCTTGCGGAGCTTCACCGTTTCAGCAATGGCTTCACGGAGCAGGACGGCTCCTGCTTCTGGGATATGGATTATTTATTGGATGAAATTATTAAAGGTCTGCACCAGGCGAAGCTAAGAGGCATTCACGAATGCACCCTCGGCATTGACACCTGGGCGGTAGATTATGTGCTGCTGGATGCCGAAGGCAAGCGGATGAACGAGGTCTATGCCTACCGTGACCGCCGGACGGACGGGGTGATGGAGGAGGTTGCGAAGCTGCTCCCGCCGCATAAGGTCTACGCCAAGACCGGCATTCAGCAGCTTACCTTCAATACGCTGTATCAGCTATATGCACATGACCGGGAAGAGCTGAAGGCAGCGGATCAGATTCTGCTGGTGCCGGATTATCTCTACTACCGGCTCGGCGGATGGAAGATGAACGAGGTTACCAATGCATCCACGACACAGCTACTCAATCTTGCGACCCGTGATTTCGACCCTGAGCTGCTGGAATTCCTGGGTCTGCGGCGTGAACAGTTCGCTCCGCTGACTGAGCCGGGGGAAGAGCTTGGCTTCCTCTCAGCGGAGCTGGTGGAACGGTATGATCTGCCGGAATGCCGCCTGATCTGCGTGGCCACACATGACACAGCATCTGCGGTACTCGGTGTGCCTGCTCAGAAGGACCGTTCGTCAGCCTATCTTAGCAGCGGGACCTGGTCTCTGCTGGGAGTAGAGCTGGATCACCCGCTCAATGACAGCAGAGCGATGGCAGCCAATTATACCAACGAATGGGGCGCTTACGGGACTTACCGGTTCCTGAAGAATATTATGGGCCTCTGGCTAATCCAGGAAGTGCGCAGACTGGACGGCGAAAGGTTTAGCTTCGCGGAACTGGCAGAGCAGGCCGGGCAATGCGCAGGCTTCCGCAGCCTGATTCCCTGTAATCATCCGCGGTTCCTTAAGCCCGGCGATATGATTCAGGAGGTCCGCCAGGCCTGCTTGGAGAGCGGTCAGCCTGTGCCGCAGACTCCCGGTGAGCTGGCCCGCTGTATCTTCGACAGTCTGGCGCTATCCTACCGCAGCTATCTGGCTGAGCTGGAAGACCTCACCGGGGAGCGCACCTATGTGTTGCAGATTGTCGGCGGCGGCGCTAACAATAGACTGCTGTGCCAGCTGACGGCAGATGTGACCGGCAGAGAAGTACTGGCCGGACCGACCGAGTCCACAGCTTTGGGTAATCTGGCTGTGCAGATGATTGAGGCGGGCCGCATGGCAGACATCCATGACGCCCGTCAGATTATCGGCCAGTCCTTCTCGATTCAGTCTTATCTGCCGCAGCCGGTTCCTCAGCTGGCGGAGCTGCTGATCCGCTGGGAGCAGCTTCAACCGGGAGCGAATGTTCACAATACGTAATTAGGAGGCAACAGCATGGATCAGAGCATCATTAACAGCTACAACGAAGCCAAGAAATTATATGCAGCCCATGGGATTCATACGGATGAGGTACTGGAGAAGCTGGCGCAGATCAAAGTATCGCTGCACTGCTGGCAGGGCGACGATGTACGGGGCTTCCTGTTCAAAGATAAAGAGCTGAGCGGCGGCATTGCCGTGACTGGCAGCTACCCCGGCCGGGCCGGTACACCGGAGGAGCTGCGTCAGGATCTGGAGAAAGCCCTCTCGCTGATTCCCGGCAAGCATAAGGTCAATCTGCATGCGATCTATGCCGATACGAAGGAGCAGGTGGATCTGGATGAGCTGGCGCCGCGCCATTTCACGAACTGGGTGGAATGGGCCAAGGAGCAGGGATTAGGTCTTGATTTCAATCCGACCTGCTTTTCGCATCCCAAGGCGGCGGATGGCTTCACCCTCAGCCATGCGGACGAAGAGATCCGCAGCTTCTGGATTAAGCATTGCAAGGCTTCCCGCAGCATTGCCGAGCACTTCGGCCGCGAGCTGGGCCAGCCGTGTGTCACGAATTTCTGGGTGCCTGACGGCTACAAGGATACTCCGGTGGACCGGCTGGCACCGCGCATGCGTCTGAAGGAATCGCTGGATGAAATCTTCAGCGAGGAGATGGATCCGCAGTACACGATCGATGCCGTGGAGAGCAAGCTGTTCGGTATCGGCTCGGAGAGTTACGTGGTCGGATCGCATGAGTTCTACATGGGCTACGGCCTGACACGCGGCAAGGCCATCTGCCTGGATGCCGGACATTTCCATCCGACGGAAGTGATCTCGAACAAGCTCAGCTCCATCCTGATGTTCAGCGAGCAGCTGCTGCTGCATGTCAGCAGACCGGTCCGCTGGGACAGTGATCATGTAGTCACGATGGACGATGAGCTGCTGGAGATTGCCCGCGAGCTGGTTCGCGGGGATCTGCTGCCGCGCACGCATATCGGCCTCGACTTCTTTGACGGCAGTATCAATCATCTGGCGGCTTGGGTAATCGGCACGCGCAATACGATCAAGGCCCTGCTGCGCGCCATGCTGGAGCCGGTAGAGGAGCTTCGGGCCATTGAACGGGCTGGAGATTACACCTCGCGGCTGGCCTTGGTGGAAGAATTCAAGTCCTATCCGTTCGGTGCCGTCTGGGATTACTACTGCGCTTCGCAGGGAACCCCGGTCCGCGAGGGGTGGCTGGCTGAAGTGAAGAGCTATGAGCAGGAAGTATTGGCTCTAAGATAAGATCAAGCTGCTGAAAACACAAAATAACAAGTACCCGCACGCTGAAGGGGCATATAGAAGGAGAGAGCATATGAGTACATCCGTAATTGAATCCAAGGGGTATATATCCGGCGTCACTGCGCCTTTTATCGAGGAAATGTCCGAAATTACCCATCACATGTGGTCGCTGGGCTGGGATGAGCTGAACGGGGGCAATGTAAGTTACCTCCTGGATGAAGAAGAGGTAGCCAAATATATCAATATCCGCGAGCCGCTGCGTACGATCAGCCTTACCTTCCCTGTCGCGGAGCTGGCGGGCAAATACTTCATCGTTACCGGATCAGGCAAGTATTTCCGTAATGTGATCAAGGACCCGGAAGCCAACCTTGGTGTACTGCGTGTCAGCAGCAGCGGCGAGAGTGTGGAGGTATTGTGGGGACTGCGCAGCGGCGCTGTTCCGACCAGTGAGCTTGCTTCCCACTTCATGAGCCACATCGAGCGGCTGAAGGTAGATCCCGCGCACCGGATTGTGCTGCATACTCATGCAACGAACGTGATTGCCATGACGTTCACCCATGATTTGAATGAGCTGAAATTCACCAAGACTCTGTGGGAGATGTGCACGGAATGTCTGGTGGTCTTCCCGGATGGCGTCAGCGTCATTCCCTGGATGGTTCCGGGCAGTAGTGAGATCGGGCGGGCCACCGCGGATAAAATGAAGGATTACCGCGTGGTCATCTGGCCGCAGCATGGCATCTTCGTGACCGGCCAGACTATGGATGCGACGTTCGGATTAGTAGAGACCATTGAGAAGGCCGCCATCGTCTATAATCTGATCGGCGGACGAGAAATTAAGCAGAAGATTACCGATCAGCAGCTGGCTGATCTGGCTGCAGCCTTCCGGGTGACTCCGAAAGCCGGCGTGCTGGACTTATAAGACATTATCGGCCGCTCTTAGACTGGCAGTAATTTGCATTTGCCGCCGGAAACCGTCATACTATGCTTACTTAAAGTAATCATCGTATGAATTGGAGGCTAGTGGATTATGAATGTTGCTGCATTGTTTGAACCTTTTGAATATGGAGGCCTGTCCCTCCGCAACCGTGTGGTGATGGCACCGATGACCCGGGTGCATTCCCCTGGAGGCGTACCCGGTCCTGAGGTGGCAGCGTATTACCGCCGCCGCGCGGAAGGCGGGGTAGGCCTGATCATAACGGAAGGCACAGCCATTGATCATCCGGCGGCGGTCAGCCATCAGGATATCCCGAACTTCCATGGCGAAGCCTCCCTGGAGGGCTGGGCGCAGGTCGTGCGCGAGGTGCATGCCGCAGGGGGCAAGATCATGCCACAGCTCTGGCATGTCGGCATGGCCCGCAGCATCGGTGAAGGGCCTAACACTTCGGCGCTGCCGATTGGCCCATCCGGGCTGAGTCTGGCCGGAGAGCAGGTCACGGAGCCGATGACGAAGAGCGAGATTCAGGCCATCGTCAGTGCCTTTGCCAAGGCGGCGAAGGCTGCCAAGGCCATCGGCTTCGACGGAATTGAGCTGCACGGTGCCCACGGCTATCTGATCGACCAGTTCTTCTGGGAGAAGACCAACCGCCGGACCGATGAATACGGCGGCGATCTGGAAGCGCGCACCACCTTTGCGGTGGAAGTAGTCGATGCCTGCCGCCGCGCGGTAGGACCGGATTTCCCGATCATCCTACGTTTCTCGCAGTGGAAAGCCGGAGCCTATGACGCCAAGCTGGCTGAGACTCCTGAGGACCTGGCCCGCTTCCTGGCTCCGCTCAGCAATGCGGGCGTGGATATCTTCCACTGCTCGACCCGGCGGTTCTGGGAGCCGGAATTCGCAGGCTCGGAGCTTAACCTGGCAGGCTGGACGAAGAAGATCACGGGCAAGCCTGCCATTACAGTAGGTTCTGTGGGACTGGATAGTGCGTTCACCAGTGCGGTCACGGAGAAGAACCAGGACGACAATATCGACCGTCTGCTGGAACGCCTGGAACGGGCTGAATTCGATCTGGTAGCAGTTGGCCGGGCGCTGATCAGCGATCCTGCATGGCCTGCCAAGGTGCAGGCGGGCAAGCCGGACGAGATTATTCCGTTCACCTCCGAGGCGACCCAGACTTTGTACTAATAGATAGAGGTCAACACTACCACCCTGTGCACCCGGCATCAGTCTATTCGCTGATGTCTGTGGGCATGGGGTGTTCTTTTTTATCCGTGAAGCCTAATTCTTATCCGTTATCCCGGCCCCAAGCGGAATTTCTTCTCGCAAACAGCCTTCGCCTGATCACCTCTGGATTTGTGAGTTGCGACTACCTCTCCGTCATACAGAATGGTACAGCTGATCCAGCTGGCCGCCTCATCCTTGTCTGCCTGCACCTTAGTGGAGGTTAGCGGGATGAAGGTGTCCTTGGGGATGGTAAATTCCTCTCTGTAAGGAACTTCGATAGTATCCAGATAGACACTTTCCGGATGCTTCCGGGCATCAATGTCCACCTCCAGATTAACTGCCGAATCGCTGTCACTTTCAATTAGCACCTCTACCCGTATGGCATCGGCATCCGGTTCATTCTGTACTGGGGAGGACTCAGCGATCATTCCATCCTTGGATTCTTGTGTTATTCCGCAGGCCCATAATAGAAGCAGTACACTGGCCAGCAGGGCTGTCCTTCCTATTTTCCAGATCATCATCTCTATTTGTTTAGGTTTACTCATGTCTGTTCTCCTTTCCTGGTGTGCAGATAATAGCGGATCATCTCATCTACAAAAGACATGAATGCGCGATCCATGCCCATCACGATAGGCTCTGCCCCGTCAGCGGGTCTGATCTGCTCCCAATACTTATCCAGCAGCTTGGCATCACCCTCGAATAGCTCCAGTGCCTTGTCGTACAACCGGCCCGCCACATGTTGTGCTTCTGGAGTATAGGGTGATGAGGACTTTAACCGTACTGCCTGCTCCAAAATATCCAAAAGCTCCTCCATCTGCCGGTTGTTGCTGCCAAGCACAGGGAGATGCTGAAGAATCCCGGTTTCCTTAGCCGTAAAGGGTGAATCCTCCGTGAATTCGGCAGGTATGATTTCTCCGCTCAAAGGGCGGTTATTCATGGCACTAATGATGTGCGTCAGATCCTGCAAATTCTCCGTTCCCTTGAGCCGGATGGCATGAATGGTTGACCGGAGATAATACTGTTTGCGGCTTAACTCTTCCTTCTTCTGTTCTATCAGCTCTATCTGCTCGTGTAATGAAGCGATCCAATTATCATCTTCTTGCGCAGAATGCATATTCTCTAACAGCCCTTTAATCTGTTCTAAGGTATAGCCGACCGATTTCAATAAAAGAATTTTTTGAAGCCGGAGGATGGCTTTGGCATCATAATAGCGATATCCGTTCTCTGAAATAAGTGCGGGCTGTAACAGCGCAATTTGTTCATAGTGATACAGGGTTCTTTTGCTGATATTTGCGGTCTTCGCTAACTCCCCAATGCGGATCATAGTTACGTTCCCTCCTCAACAACACTATAAACGATAACGTATACGTTATAGTAAAGCTTTTAAATCCAACTTGACCCGGACATAGAATGGTATCTATTGGGATTCTTATGATATAATTTGACATTAGAAAAGCACGGAAAATATGGGGACATCAGCAGAGGATGTGACGTTAGCATGGCGAAGGGGAGCAAGGATTACGGGCAGTATTTCGATTTCACAGATGCCAAGATCATCAGCGAGACTGAAGGCAAGACCACTTACCGGATCAAAGGCAGAAACGTACAGATCAACAGCCAGCCCGATTACAAGGAGGGCAAGCGGCGGGGCAAGGAAGAGATCGAGGTGCACTATCATTTCGACATTCCACCGGAGATGGCAGATTTCGGTGCAGGCAAGAGCTATCATATTACCACCTACGGCTGCCAGATGAATGAACATGACACGGAGACGATGAAGGGAATGCTGGAGCAGCTCGGTTACCAGGCGGCGGAAGAACGCAGCGAAGCTGATATTATTTTACTTAATACATGTGCGATCCGCGAGAATGCGGAGGATAAGGTATTCGGAGAACTGGGCCATCTCAAAACACTGAAGCTCGAGAAGCCCGGCCTGCTCCTGGGGATCTGCGGCTGTATGTCCCAGGAGGAGGGCGTGGTCAACCGGATCATGAGCCGGTACGGCTTCGTGGATCTGATCTTTGGCACACATAATATCCACCGCCTGCCGGAGCTGATCAAGGAAGCGGTGTTCAGCCGTGAGCTGGTCATTGAGGTCTGGTCCAAGGAAGGCGACATCATTGAGAATCTGCCGAAGAAGCGGGAGGGTCTGCGTGCCTGGGTGAACATTATGTACGGCTGCGACAAATTCTGTACCTACTGCATTGTGCCGTTCACCCGGGGGAAGGAGCGGAGCAGACGTCCGGAGGATGTCATTGCCGAGGTGCGGGAGCTGGCCCGCCAAGGGTTCAAGGAAGTAACGCTGCTGGGGCAGAATGTGAATGCCTACGGCAAGGATTTTACCGACATTGATTATACCTTCGGCGACCTGATGGACGAGATGCGGGGAATCGATATTCCGCGTATCCGGTTCATGACCTCGCATCCGCGTGATTTTGACGACAAATTGATTCATGTACTGGGCAAAGGCGGCAATCTGGTGGAGCATATCCATCTGCCGGTGCAGTCGGGAAGCACAGCTGTGCTGAAGCGCATGAGCCGCAAATATACCCGTGAAGCCTATCTGGAGCTGGTCCGTAAAATTAAGGAAAACGTGCCGGATGCGGTGCTGACTACCGATATTATTGTCGGCTTCCCCGGTGAGACGGAGGAGCAGTTCGAGGAGACACTGTCCCTGGTGCGCGAAGTAGGGTATGATATGGCGTATACCTTCATTTATTCTCCGCGTGAAGGGACTCCGGCAGCCGGCATGGACGATAATGTTCCGTCAGAGGTCAAGAGCGCGCGTCTCCAGCGTCTGAATGATCTGATCAAGGAGCAGAGCCGGCTGGGGAATGAACGGATGCTGGGCCGGCGGGTGGAGGTATTGGTGGAAGGCGAGAGCAAGAATAATGCCCGGATGCTGGCCGGACGTACCCGTGACAGTAAGCTGGTGCATTTTGAAGGCCCGTCCTCCCTGATCGGCACGCTGGTGCAGGTGAGCATTACCGGCGCGAAGACTTGGTACATCCAGGGGGACTATCTGGCGGAAGCCGCAGCGGTCCTCTAATTATAGAGAAATGGGGCGAGAAGAATGAGCCAGGAAGAAGCACGACTGAATGAATATGGCATGCAGACCCACAATACCCGTGATTTAATTGTCCGGGAGGATATTATGGGCAAGGCGAAGGACTTGGCTGCACTCATCTCCACCAGTGAGGAGGTCCGTCATTTCCAGCAGGCTGAGCAGAAGATTCTGAATCACGAGCGTGTGCAGGGACTCATTGCTACGATTAAGAAGAAGCAGAAGGAGATCGTGGCGTTCGAGAGCTTCAAGAACCAGGCCATGGTCGAGAAGATTGAACGTGAGATCGAAGAACTGCAGGATGAAATCGACAGTATCCCGGTTGTGAACGAGTTCCAGCAGAGCCAGAGCGATATCAATTATCTGCTGCAGATGGTGATTTCAGTGATCAGGGATACCGTTTCGGATAAAATCAATGTGGAAGCAGGCACCGAGGCGCCGCCGTCCACATGCGGAGATTAAGGCGAACACCCCGGGGGCGGATGTGAATCCGTCCCTTTTTACATAGCAAGCGGGCCGGCTCAGGTTGATTTTGGGCGGACAGGTTTGGTACATTAAAAGATACGAACAACAAACAATAGCACGGCAAAGGATGATCTATAGTGACTGAGAACGCGGAACAAACCTATAACGCCAAGAAGTACCGCACACCGGATGGCGTTCCGGCGGATATTGTCATGTTTACACTAACCAAGCGCGAGCGGAAGACCGTCACGAAGACGTTGCCGCTGCGCGAGCTGAAGGTGATGCTGGTCCGGCGCAAAAAATGGCCGTGTGCAGGCATGTGGGCCCTGCCGGGCGGCTTTTGCCAGGAGGATGAATCGATCTATGATGCCGCTACGCGCGAGTTGAAGGAAGAAACAGGCGTGGACGGCGGACATTTGGAATATCTCGGCGTCTACAGCCAGCCGGGCCGTGATCCGCGCGGCTGGATTATCAGCCATGCCTTCTTTGCACTGGTCGAGGAGTGGATGCTGGAGCAGCGGCAGGCTTCGGATGATGCAGGCGAGGTTGGCCTGTTCACACTGCAGGAAGCGCTGGAGGAGCTGGAGCTGGCTTTTGACCACCATGATATTATTACCGATGCCTACCTGCGGATTCAGCAGCAGATGCTGCAGACGACGATTGCCCGGCAGTTCCTGCCGCGCCATTTCACGCTGAGCGAGCTGTACCAGGTGATCCAGACGGTGGTGCCGGAATTCAAAGAACCGAATTTTATCCGCAAAATTACGTCAACACGCAGCCGTCAGGGTATATTAAAAGAAGTGAGCGATGAAGCGGGGAATCCGCTCAGCTCCAATCAATACTCCCAGCGCCCGGCACAGCTCTATATGTTCACGGACCATGAGCCGTTATTATCCATTTATACGTAAGCTGCCGGGAAGTGCAGGCCCATTACCTTTTAGGAGGCTATCCTACCATGAGAGCACTGATTGTAATTGATTTCACGAATGATTTCATTGACGGGAACCTGCCTGTCGGCCAGCCTGGCATCGATATTGCGCCCAGAGTCAGTGAATTGACGGAGCAATTCGTGCGCAGCGGGGACTATGTGGTGATGGCTGTAGATCTGCATGAAGCCGATGACCCGTACCACCCGGAGGCCAAGCTGTTTCCGCCGCATAATCTGCGGGGAAGCCAGGGGCGTGAGCTGTACGGCAGCCTGAAGGCTGTCTACGAGGAGAATCGGGAAGCTATCTACTGGATGGACAAAACACGTTACAGCGCCTTCTGCGGCACGGATCTTGCGTTGAAGCTGCGTGAGCGGGGGATTACCGAGGTGCATCTGATCGGGGTCTGCACGGATATCTGTGTGCTGCATACGGCAGTGGATGCCTACAACCACGGCTTCGGGATTACGGTCCATGAGGATGCCGTCGCCAGCTTCAATCCTGACGGTCATGTTTGGGCGCTTGGACATTTCCGCGGCAGTCTTGGCGCGAAGGTTGTCACGGCGTTAGGAGAGCAGTAACACATCATCTGGGACAGAACCCGAATAACAACAGTGTAACGACTAGGAGATGAGGACTTGAGGAGAGAACTTGCTCTACATACAGACAAATACCAGATTAATATGATGTATGCCCACTGGATGAATGGCACACACAAACGCCGGGCAGTATTCGAAGCTTACTTCCGCAGGCTGCCGTTCGGCAACGGGTTCGCTGTGTTCGCCGGGCTGGAGCGGATTGCCCAGTACATCGCGGAGTTGCGGTTCACGGAAGAGGATATCCGCTACCTGTCGGAACAGGAGGAGAATTATGCGCCGGCCTTCCTGGAGGAGCTGCTGCAGTTCCATTTCCAGGGCAGTCTCCATTCCATGAAGGAAGGGGCCCTGGTATTCCCGGATGAGCCGCTGATCCGGGTCGAAGGCACAATTATGGAGGCGCAGCTGGTCGAGACTGCGATCCTTAACTTCATGAACTATCAGACGCTGATCGCTACCAAGGCGTCGCGGATCAAGCAGGTGGCCCCTAACGACACGCTGCTGGAGTTCGGAACACGCCGCGCACAGGAAGCGGATGCCGCAGTCTGGGGCGCCCGTGCCGCTTATGTCGGCGGTTTCCACGCGACCTCTAATATGCTGGCCGGTAAGAAATTCGGCATCCCTACGAAGGGCACCCATGCCCATTCCTGGGTGCAGAGCTTCCCGAGCGAGCAGGAGGCGTTCGACGCTTATGCGAGAGTGATGCCGGACGGCGTGACGCTGCTGGTGGATACGTTCGATACCCTGCGCAGCGGTGTGCCGAATGCGATCAACACGGCGAAGAAGCTGGAGGCGCAAGGCAAGCGGATGAACGGCATCCGGCTGGACAGCGGTGACTTGGCTTATCTGTCCCGCAAGGCGCGCGAGATGCTGGATGAAGCCGGGCTGCAGTATGTGAAGATCGTGGCCTCCAATGATCTGGATGAGAACACCATCATGAACTTGAAGTCGCAAGGGGCGGCAATTGACACATGGGGAGTCGGAACCCAACTGATTACCGCTTCGGATCAGCCTTCACTGGGCGGCGTCTACAAGCTGGTCGAGATTGAAGCACCCGGCGGCGAGATGATCCCTACGATCAAGATCTCTTCCAATCCCGAGAAGGTCTCTACGCCCGGCAAAAAGGAAGTCTACCGCATTATCGGCCAGAACGGCAAAGCGCTGGCTGATTATATCAGCTTCGCGGATGAGCCTGCGCCCCGCAGCGGTGTCCGGCTGAAGCTGTTCAACCCGCTGCATCCTTATATGAAGAAGCATGTGGAGCGTTACGACGCGGTGCGGATGCTGGAGCCGATTGTGGTGAACGGCTTCCAGGTCTATACCCTGCCGGATTTGGCGGAGATCCGCCGCTACCATCAGGAGCAGCTTGACCTGTTTTGGCCGGAGTATCTGCGTAAGCTGAACCCGGAAGTCTTCCGCGTGAATCTCAGCGAGCAGCTATGGAACCGCAAGCAGCAGCTGATTGCAGAGCATATGATTACCGATGTGGAGTAGAACCTGGTCCGCATTTCATTAGAACAAGAATATAGTCAGCCCTCTCAGGCCTGCCGTGTGAACCCGGCGGTTTGAGAGGGCTTTTTGTGTGAGCGGCCATCTGCTTATTGACAGCAAGTCTATGAAATCATATATTGAATATGTTACAAATGACAAAAATGGAAGAAAGAGATCGGTTTTTGCAACAAAATTGTAAGCGCTCTACAATCCGCCCTCAATCTCATTATATCTGCTACCTCATTCATGTAGCCGCCACTCTCGGTGTAGGAGGTGAGCTTTTCCTGCCATTGCCCATTTGTGAGACAAGCAATTCTATAACGTTATCAATCCACTAACTGTTGAGGAGTGAAAGAATTATGAACAAGCAAACCAAGCGCAAGCTGCACTGGGCAAGTCTGCTGCTTCTATGTCTGGCCATCTTCATCCTGCCTGCCGGATCTGCCTTCGCCGCTGTGAACAAGCCGTTCCCGCAGCATACGGTCTACACCAGCGGAACTATTAAGCCGAATCATGTAAGCCAGACTGCACTTGATAATGCGGTGAAGACCAAATGGGATGCCTGGAAGGGGACGTACCTCAAGCCGGCCGGCACCGGGAAGTATTATGTGAAGTATAATTCGAACGGGGAGACCGTATCTGAAGCACAGGGCTACGGGATGCTGTTCACCGTTCTGATGGCCGGCTATGACGGCAATGCGCAGACCTATTACAATGGACTCTATAATTATTACACCGAGCATCCCAGCTCTATTAATCCTTACCTGATGTCCTGGAAGCAGAACAGCAGCTTCCAGAATGTCGAAGGCCAGAACTCGGCCACAGACGGCGACTTGGATATCGCTTACTCTCTGCTGCTCGCTCATAAGCAATGGGGAAGCAGCGGAACTGTAAACTATTTGCAGGCTGCGACCAATATTATCAACGCTATCATGAATAATGATATCAATCAGTCCCAGTGGACAATCCGTCTCGGAGACTGGGCGAACAGCGGCTCTTATAACACAGCCACCCGCCCGTCGGATTTCATGGTGAATCATTTCAAAGCCTTCCAGGCCGCTACGGGGGATGCCCGCTGGCAGAACGTAACGAACAAGACTTATACCTTGATCAACAGCCTATATAGCGGCTATAGCTCCACAACCGGTCTGCTTCCTGACTTCGTAGTCTATTCTAACAATACGTATCAGCCAGCTGCCGCGAACTTCCTGGAATCTCAGCGTGACGGGGATTACAACTATAATTCGTGCCGGGTTCCATGGCGGATCACCACCGATTACCTGCTCACCGGCGACAATCGTGCCTTATCCCAGTTGACTCAGCTTAACACCTGGATTAAGACCAAGACAGGAGGCACACCAGGCAATATCAAGGATGGCTACAAGCTCGACGGAACCACCTTCGGCAGCTACAACAGCGGAGCCTTTTACGGCCCCTTCGGTGTGGGTGCAATGACCTCATCCGCGAACCAGAGCTGGCTGAACTCCCTCTGGAGCCATACAGCTAACAGCGCACCAGAGAATTATTATGAAGACAGCCTTAAGCTGTTCTCGATGATTGTCATGTCTGGAAATTGGTGGGCTTACTAAGCAGGAATAGTAATGAAGATGGAACTCCTTCCTTGAGCGGACAGGAGTTTCTTTCTTTTGGTACCAGGCACCTGTGATATATATCATTATTTCTGTGATATTTTTAACATCTTAATTTTTAATTTTATTGCTAAATTAAGGATGACATCTCATCCACAGCTTGCTTAGGAAAGTGCGGAATTACACAGAATTTTCACATTTTGCCGTTTTCATGGAAGCTTTCCTTCTATTGAAATAACACCGCACTGTCGCGTATAAAGAAACCTGCATAAATCTATAAAGAATTGTGATTTCCTGAGTGTGGAAAATGCAAGATATGTCACTTCGCGGCTTACAAAATCAAGTTACAATCGTTGAAAAAGTCAAAAGGATGTACTAAGAAAGGGGTTATGTCGGTGGTACAATTGCCAATAGTAAATGAGCTGGGATTCTTTGAGATTCGTCTGGAGTCCATTGGAGGCCTGGGCGCGAACCTGGCAGGTAAAATGCTGGCGGAAGCAGGAGTGGTCGGCGCAGGGCTTAACGGCGTCAGCTTCTCATCGTACGGTTCGGAGAAGAAGGGGTCTGCGGTTAAGGCTCACATTCGTTTCTGTGATATGGATACCCATATCCGTGATACTTCGCCGGTCGAGCGTCCGCATGTTGTAGGCGTGTTCCACGAAGCACTTGCCAAGACCGTTAATGTAACCAGCGGAATTCATGAACACAGCACCGTTCTTGTGAACTCGGCCAAGACGCCGGACGAACTCAGAGAACTGCTGAAGATGAAAGCCGGCACGATTGCGGTGATCGATGCTACCAGCATCGCGCTCAAGGAGAAGAACCGAGTTAATATGGCGATGCTTGGGGCGCTGTTCCGGCTCTGCCCGTTCCTTGACACGGATATTATGAAGGGCGTCATTGAGAAGTCTCTCGGCAAAAAATATCCGCAGGCCGTCCAGTCGGCCATCTCCACCTTCGAGCGCGGCTACAATGAAGTGAAATTCATGCAGTTCGAGCTGGCTGCCGGCGACACTATGCCGGAATATGTACGTTCGGATATCTCGGCTCTCGGTTATGAGACTCAGCCGATCGGCGGAACGATCACGAACCCGGGCAGCAGCTTCCTGAAGAACCTCAGTATCTCCCGTTCCGGTATGCTTCCGGCATTTGAGATCGAGTCCTGTATCAACTGTGCACAGTGTGACACGGTATGTCCCGACCAATGCTTCGTGTGGGAAGAGCGCCTGGACCGCAAGGGCCGTTCGCAGATGTTCCTGCTTGGTATTGATTACCAGTACTGTAAAGGCTGCCTGAAATGTATCGGTGCCTGCCCGACCTCAGCATTATCCAGCATGAGAGAGAAGGAAGGCTTCGCAGACAGCCATACCGTGAAGCATCAGTTCGATCTGGTAACTCCAGTCTAAAACCCGGAAGAAAGGTGGAATACATTGTGGCTATTGATTATGAAAAAGAACTAGGCTCCGCCAAGGTGGAGCAGAAATTCCTATACGAGTCCGGCAATGAAATGGCGGCCTATGCCGCGCATCAGATTAACTATCATGTCATGGGTTATTTCCCGATCTCCCCATCGACTGAGGTGGCCCAGTTCCTCGATACGATGAAGGCCAGCGGCCAGCATGATATTATGCTGGTACCGTCCGACGGCGAGCACAGCTCCGCCGGGATCTGCTACGGCGCTTCGACGGCAGGCGGCCGTGTGTTCAACGCAACCAGCGCTCAAGGGTATATGTTCATGCTGGAGCAATTGCCTGTACAAGCAGGTACACGGATGCCAATGGTCATGAACCTGGTGTGCCGTTCGATCTCGGGACCGCTGAATATTCACGGAGACCACTCGGATCTGTATTTTGCCCTGAACACCGGCTGGCCGATCCTGATGTGCCGTGATCCGCAGTCGGTCTATGATATGAACCTGATGGCGCTGAAGCTGGCAGAACACGCCAAGGTCCGGCTGCCGGTAATGGTGGCCTCTGACGGTTACTTCACTTCGCACCAGAAGCGCCGGGTGCAGGCTTTTGCCCACCGTGAGGATGTCCACAAGTTCGTTGGCGAACAGCCGCCTGCAGGCTTCACCGATACCCTTGACCGCAATAACCCGGTCACTGTGGGACCTTACATGAATGAACCGGATTACATCAACAACCGCTATCAGCAATCCGTTGCGATGTACAATGCGGGTGAAGTCTTTGAAGAAATTGCCCAGGAATTCGCAGAGCTGACCGGACGCCATTATGAGATGATCGAGCAGTACCGGATGGAGGATGCCGATGTCGCTGTCTTCCTGATGAACTCCGCTTCGGAGATCATTAAGGACGTAGTCGATCAGCTCCGCGAGCAGGGAATCAAGGCAGGAGCGATCTCCCCGAACATGATCCGCCCGTTCCCGCAGAAGCAGATTGCCGAAGCGCTGAAGAATGTCAAAGCCATCACTGTAGGTGACCGTGCAGATTCGGTTGGCGGACACGGCGGTAATATGGTGAACGAGATTAAGGCAGCACTGTTCACTTACGGTAATACAACGACTAAGGTTATCAGCCGGATCTACGGACTTGGCGGTAAAGACTTCTACGCCGAAGACGGACACCACTTCTTCCAGCTGGCTATGGATGCCGTTGTTGCAGACCGTGTAGAGATTCCGTTCGATTACTATGGCCACAATCCGGGAGCGCCGGAGAATGCGCCGAAGCGTCTCTTGAAGCCGATGGACTTCGATAAGCTGAAGACCGGCCTGATCACGGTAACCCAGAACGAAGAGACCGGCAAGCTGAGTGTACGGGTTCCGCCGGTCCGCTCGCTGATGAAGAAGCCAAGACGTCTGTCTCCAGGGCACGGCGCATGTCCGGGCTGCGGGATTTTCTCCGGGCTGGAGCTGTTCTTCAAAGGGATCGAAGGCGATATCGTAGCGCTCTACCACACCGGCTGCGCGATGGTAACGACTACCGGTTATCCGTATTCCTCCCATAAATCGACGTTCATCCACAATCTGTTCCAGAATGGTGCGGCTACACTGTCCGGTGTGGTTGAGATGTTCTGGGAACGCAAACGCCGCGGTGAGCTTGACGGGCTGGGGCTGAAGGAAGACTTCACGTTCGTTATGGTTACCGGCGACGGCGGGATGGACATCGGAATGGGTCCTGCGATTGGTGCAGCGCTGCGCGGCCACAAGATGATCATCGTAGAATACGATAACGAAGGGTACATGAATACGGGTGCACAGCAGTCCTATTCCACACCGCTCGGACACCGTACTTCTACTTCAAGCATCGGCAAAACTCAACAGGGCAAGCTGACCCAGCACAAGGATACAGCGCAGATTATGGCGGCTACTAACATTCCTTATGTCTTCACCGGCTGTGAAGCTTATCCGCAGGATATGCTGAAAAAAGCGGCAAAAGCCCAGTGGTACGCGCAAAATGAAGGTCTGGTCTACGGCAAGATTCTCATTGCTTGTCCGCTGAACTGGATGAGCGAAGACAAGGACGGCACAGATATCGTGTCCCTGGCTGTCGAATCCTGCTTCTTCCCGCTATATGAAGTTGAGCAGGGAATTACAAGTATCACTTACAACCCGGAAGATAAGGACAAACGGATTGAAGTATCCGCCTGGCTGAAGACGATGGGCAAGACCCGCCATCTGCTGAAGCCGGAGAATGAACCGGCTCTGCGCAGCTTCGAGGGTGAAGTTCAGCGCCGCTGGAGCCGCCTCAAAGCGAAGCATGAGCATCCTGACTTGTAAGGTGTAAGATCTATTGGAAGCTTAGCATTCATAAGCATACGCAACAGCTAAAGTTAGCACCCGCCCGGCAGAGTCACTCTGCCGGGTTATTTGCAGCTGCAATAACCCGAAAAAACTATTTATTAAAATACTTTTATAAAGTAATATAGTAACGAGGCGAAAGACAGTTTAAAAAGTGGTTTCGAGGTCAAGCCGCCACGCTACAGGTGGGGGAGTTCAACGATCATTGAAGGTTAGGCGGGGATAACATGGCAACGGTATTCTTAATCATTATTTATCTGGCGTTCATCAGCCTGGGACTGCCGGATTCGATGCTTGGCGCAGCCTGGCCGATTATCCGGCTGGATTTCGGAGCGCCGGTCGAGCTTGCCGGACTGCTGTCGATGATAGTGGTCGCCGGGACGATTATCTCAAGCTTGGCCAGCAGTGTAGTTCTAAAGCGGCTCGGAACGGGAATGGTTACTTTTATCAGCGTGGCGGTAACCGCTCTGGCCCTGCTCGGTTTCTCTTATTCCTCCTCGGTCCTCTGGGTGGCTATGCTGGCCTTACCGCTAGGTCTTGGGGCTGGTTCGATCGATACAGGGTTGAATAATTATGTGGCGACTCATTACAAAGCGCATCATATGAGCTGGCTGCATTGCTTTTGGGGAATCGGGGCTATGCTGGGGCCGATCCTGATGTCGCGGTATATTGCGAATGGCGAGTCCTGGAGAACGGGGTTTTTCGCGGTCAGTATGATTCAGTTCGCCCTAGTCGTGGTACTGTTCTTCAGCCTCCCGCTGTGGACAAAGGTAAGCAAACGGGGCGGACAGCAGCCTGTAGAGATGTCTGAGAAGTTAGATTCCCGGCCTGCGGCCGTTCCCGCTGAGGGTAAGGTGCTGCGGATCAAAGGCGTAAAGCTGGCGATGCTCACCTTCCTGTTCTATTGCGGAGTGGAAGCCACGGTGGGGCTATGGGGCAGCAGTTACCTGGTGAACGTCAAGGAGGTATCCCCGGCAACGGCGGCCGGATGGGTCTCGCTCTATTATGGCGGAATCACGGCCGGGCGGCTTATTACCGGCTTTATTACCTTTCGGTTCAGCAACCGTACGCTGATTCGCGGCGGGCTGGTGATTTCACTCGCGGGTGCGCTGCTGCTGGCCTTGCCGCTTCCGGCGGTATATTCACTGGTCGCTTTTATTCTGATTGGCCTCGGCTCGGCACCGATCTTCCCCTGCATGCTGCATGAGACGCCCGCCCGGTTCGGAGCGGAACATTCGCAGAAGATTATGGGGTATCAGATGGCACTGGCATACACCGGCGGTGCATTTCTGCCTCCACTGTTGGGTTGGGCGGCGGCGCGGAGTACCTTCATGATTCTCCCGCCGGCAATGATTGGGTATATCATAGTGATGATAGTAAGCTCTGAAATCATTAACCGGATGATGAGCAAACGACAAGGAGAGGTGAGCCTGTAATGAGATTCATAGATTGGCAGGATGGAGCATGGAGCAATGAACCGGTGTCAAGCAGGACCGCGGACGGTCAACTGGTGGCCCATGCAGCGGAGGGCAGCGATTACTGGGAAAAAACGATGTACGGCTTCCAGCATGACAACGGTCATGCTCTGCTTGCCCCATGGGATAAGGCAGAGGCGGTAGAGATCAGCTTTGCGCTGGACGGGTTCACGGAGCTGTATGACCAGGCAGGCATCATGCTATGGCACAGTGGTGAGCAATGGATCAAGGCCGGTATTGAGCTGAATGACGGTGTTCCTCATATAAGTGCAGTTGTGACGGACGGTTACTCTGACTGGTCATTGTCCCCTGTTCCCGAGTGGAAGGGCGAGGTGATTACCCTCCGGGCTTCGCGGATGAAGGATGCGGTAATCCTCAGAGCGCGAACGGAGAATCATCCATGGCGGACCATCCGCGTTGCCCGGTTCCCTTATGAGACTGGCAGCCAAGCGGGACCGTTCCTGTGTGCTCCAACGCGTGCCGGCTTTCAGGTCACCTTCACCCGCTGGGCGGCTACAGCACCCGATGCAGACGTTCATACAGATCCGCCAATCGTATAGTCTTTCCCCGACAAAGGCAAAACCGCCGATGTGCTTTCCTTCAAGCGCAGACGGCGGTTTTGCCTTTTGCAATATTCTATCTTATAGACCGGAGAGGCAGACTAGACTATCTTCTTCTGCTGCGCACCATTGCGGTAGGACCGCACATTTCATCCCGGACGGAATAAGTGTAGATATGGTGAGGGACCGGAACACAGTGGTGGCGTCTGACGACCTCGACATGGTGGACCACCTGGACCACCTGGGGATGATAGTAATCTTCATATACAACCTGTGTGGGATCTGTAACCGTTTCAGCAGGACATTTCGCACAATTTCTCATTACACTCAGCTCCTTCGCAGTGGACTTATGCCAGTATACGCGTTATGCAGGAGCCTGCTTGTTCATTCGTCTATTTTCCGGCAAAATAGGTGTCCGTCCATGCTGCGCATCAGGAACGCTTGTAGATCTCGCGCATGACATGGCGCAGTTCGGGCAGGATCAGCCGTTCCATGGCCAGCTTGATCGCACCGGTGGAGCCGGGCATGGAGAAGACAGCAGTACTGCCGATCGTCCCGGCTATGGCCCGGCTGAGCATGGCGGCAGAGCCGATATCTTCGGTGAAGCTCAGCAGCCGGAAAATCTCTCCGAAGCCCGGCAGCGACTTGTCCAGCAGAGAGGCTACGGCCTCATAGGTGGTGTCACGGGGGGAAATGCCTGTCCCTCCGGTCAGAAGCACAGCTTCGATGCCGGAATGTACCGAGCTTTTGTAGACCAGCTCCCGGATATCCTCATAATCATCCTTGACAATGGTACGGCCGATTACGGTATAACCGGCGGCTTCCAGCAGACTCTGGATCAGCGGCCCTCCGGTGTCCGTATCGATGGTCCGGGTATCCGAGACCGTTATGATGTAGCAAGCGACTGAATCCGGGGCTTCGCTCCGGTGTTCTTCGACGGATGATATACGAACCAGCTCCTTTTCTTATCTGCTGTGCAGCTTATATTTCTCATGATAGGGGATGGAAGCAGCAATAACAAGCTCCGGGGGAAGCTGCTGTAAGCCTCCATAGGCAGTGCCGCCTTGCACAGAGGCGGTCATTGTAGTACACTCGCTACCATAACCGATTGAGGCAGGGAGAGAGCAAACTTGGAACAGTCATTACCAGTATATATCTTGTCGGGATTTCTCGGCAGCGGCAAGACCACATTACTACAGCGTCTCTTGGATCATTGGAACCTTCAGGGCCTGCGGCCGGCTGTAATCATGAACGAGCTGGGTGAGGTGAATCTGGATGGCTTACTGGTGGAGCAGTCTGTGCCGATGGCAGAGATGCTGGGCGGCTGCATCTGCTGCACGAGCAGGGGCGACTTAAGTACGGAGCTGACCACGCTGGTCAAGAAAGAATCGCCGGATGTAGTTATCATCGAGGCTACGGGCGCAGCCAACCCGCTGGAGATTGTGGATGCCGTAACGGAGACCTCTCTATATCAGCAGGTGGAGCTGAAGGGGCTGATTACCGTCGTCGATGCCGCCCATCTCCTGGAGCTCTACCGCTCCCAGCAAGGGGCTACCTACCGTCTGATGCAGGAGCAGATCCGCTGTGCATCCGTCCTGATCCTGAACAAGACAGACCGCATTCAAGCCGCAGAGATTGCAGAAATCTCGGAGGTATTGCGCAAGTGGAACGCCTACGCGGGGATTCTGCCGGCGGTACGTTGTGGACTGGAGCCGGAAGTGCTGCTCGGTAGTGTGGGAGCCGTTCATATGGAAGACCGGCCCGCCGGGGAAGCGGGGGACAACCGAACTGAGGGAGCGATACACGCCTCACATGATCATGTGATGGCTTATACCCATTATTTCCAGAATCCCGTGAACAGCGAGGAATTCGAACGGTTTGTGAAGGAGTTGCCGCGCGATGTGTACCGGGCCAAGGGGATCGTAACTTTTACCGATACCTCTAGCCGGTTTCTGTTTCAGTACGCCTACAGGGAGGCAGATTTCATGAGAATTACGCCTCAGGGCGAGGTGCCGGATGTTGCGGTATTCATCGGTGAGCATTTCTCCTCCGGTGAGCTGCGCAAGGAGCTTCTGCGCCTGGAGAGACGTCTGCTGACCAGACCCGCAGCGGTCAAACGAAGCCTATAGTTAACAATCTGCAGTTCCTTATGAATGGTTCGTTCTTATTCTTGCAGGTTAATACATAGGCATACCCTATACTAATTGCAGGAGGTTGTAAGGCTATGACCCGAATTCAATATCAGGAATGCATTAATGCTTTGATTAAATGTATGGATGCCTGTAACTATAGCTATGTCTCAAGCCTCAAGGAATATGATCTGGCCGATCTGCGGGAAAGCATCCAGCTGGACCGTGAATGCGCAGATATCTGCTCCTTCGCTATTCAAGCGATGACCCGCCGAAGCCCGTTCGTGGCCGAAATCCTCAAATTATGCGCTGACATCTGTGACCGCTGCGCGGACACGAGCAGCCGTCATAAGCATAACCATTGCCAGGATTGCATCGATACCTGCCGCAATGCAGCCATGGCCTGCAGAAGGGTCAGTGAAGCTGTTGAAGTCTACGCCTGACATCACCCTTTAGGACTAACATATACTGCATTGAATACTTAACAGGAACCAGAGCGGCTGCAGACTTTATTCTGCACAGTTCTGGTTTTTTTGATGTGAAATGGATGGAACCGGGAAATTAAAAAGGAGAATAAAGGCATTCCGGCGAATGTTACATAAGAGAATAATCAGGCTGCCGTTCTGTGCGGCCCATAGGCATGCACGAATGGAAGGAGGCCTGAAAGCCACGAATGCATCACCTCTAATTACAATTATCGAAGGAAGCAAGCGGTATGGAAGCCGCCCGGTACTGACCGGGATATCGATGACGGTTCTTCCTGGCACGGCCACGGCTCTGGTTGGCCGCAACGGGTCCGGCAAGAGTACGCTGTTGTCCATCCTCGCGGGACTGCTGAAGCTGTCCTCCGGCGCTCTAACCTGTGACCGTCAGGCGATAACCACAGGTTATGCACCGGAAGCATTTCCCGGCTTGAAGCTCACCGCCGAAGACTATCTGCACTTCATGGGCCGGATTGCCGGACTCTCCGAAGCGGCTTCGGCGTCCCGAATCAACGAACTGTTGCAGTTGTTCAGTCTCGAATCCTCCCGCAGCCGCAAGCTGGCAGGCTTCTCCAAGGGGATGCTGCAGAAGATTAACCTGATCCAGAGTCTGCTGATCCGGCCACAGCTGCTCCTGCTTGATGAGCCCATGTCGGGACTGGATCTGCCGGCACAAGATAAGCTTATCGATATTCTGCTGGAGTTGAAGGCGGAGGGGACAGCACTCGTCTTGTCCGTTCATGAACCGCAGATCATCGAAGCTGTCGCGGATACAGTATATGTATTACATGAAGGGCAGACCATCCGGACGATTCATGGAGCGGAGAAGCTGAAGAGTGCTCCAGTAGTGAATATCGTCTATACAGCTCTGCCGGGACAAGCCCAGCAGGCTCTGGAAGCCTTGCCTGGAGTCATCCACGTGCTGCCGGAGCCGGACTTCGCCAGTACAACTAGTAGAGGGTTGACTGTAGATCAGCAAATGTCAGATACCTGCCTGAAGCAGATTCTTGCAGCGGGCGGTTCTATAGTTTCGGTGAAGCCTCTCGGGGGATTAAATGACCTGGCCGAGTGGATGGAACCCAAGGATCAGAGCGGGAGTGAACGCGGGTGAAAGGGCTAATCGGTTATTTTTTGCACAGTTATACAGTCTCCCAGCGGTTCTTCGGACCCGTTGCCGGCATTATGATTGCGGTATTAATTCTGTATTCCTATAAGCCTAACCCGGTCATGAGCAGCTACTCGGCAACGGCAGTCCTTCTATTCGTAGCCTGTGCGTGGCTCGGCCTAAGCTTCCTTAACCATGAGCAGGCGGTGCAGAAGCAGGTGGTTATCGTTCAGCTCCGTAGTGCCCGCCGCTACAGTATGGGCGGTCTGCTTACAATGATCTTGCTTACGCTGCTGCTGGATGTAGTTATTGTTATCTATCCGGTGTTGGCCGGAAGCTTCCAAGAACCTGCCGGACTTCAGCGGATCTTGCTTGGTTTGGCCGGACATGCTCTAATGGGACTATTAGGGATCACTCTATCCTTGTACCTGCAATCCTCGTGGGTACCGCGGGCTGGATATGCGGCCGGAATGATGCTGATTCTCCTCATTCTATCGATTAGCGCCGGTAAAGTGGCTGAAGTGGTGCCTGGGCCTGTTGTGTCCATTCTCCTGCCGCCGGTATACCCGGTCATGGATCGAATGATGAATGCTGAGACTCTGCCGGTGTCCTCCGTGCTAGGAGCCTATGCCCACGCATTGGCGTACATAATATTGCTTGCCGGATTCTACATTTACCGTTCCGGCCGCATGGACTATAACAAAACAAACTGAGCTGTGTCCTTTGAACTTGAAGATCTACAATTTGAAAAAAGTGACGGAGGGGAAATTTGGAACTGTAGGAGCGGTAGCGTCCGCCTGAAAGCTTTCCGTAGGAAAGCTCGCATCGTAAGCATAGGCTTGGTTTGGATTTCTACTGCGGCCAGCAGCTTGAATCGGGAAATCCAAACATAACAGCGGCCGGAAGTCCAAATGTTCACCGCAGTAACGGCCATTCCAAAATAGAACGATAGTTATATCTACACAGATCAAATAACCAGATTAAGGACGGGAGGAACGATGAAGGATACACAAATACCGGAGAGTGAACAATCCAAAGAGCTATTTGCCTATTTCGGGCTGGCTGTGTACTATTGCCAGGCACTGGAGCAGCAATTAACGAATCTGCTGCTCCTGACGAAGCTGTCGCAGGGCAAGACGCCAACCGATGCCGAAATCGCAGAGTTGTATCAACGCAAGCTTAGCAATTCACTCGGCCAACTCATCAAAGAAATCCAGCATCACTTCCCCTTCTCTGAGGAAGAGACCAGTCAATTGCAGGCCGTATGGAAGGAACGCAACTATATTGTCCATGATTACTTCAAGGAACGGATTCAAGAGACCTTCACTCCAGCCGGCCGGGCCCATATGATCCGTGAACTGAAACGCTTCAAGAACAAGGCAAGCCGGCTCGAGATTAAGCTGCAGGGCTATTGTACAGAGATGTACAGCAAGCTTGGTCTAGAGGAAGAGCATATCCAATAAGGCATCCAATAAAAGATTGCTAACCTTATCAGAAGCCTCCCCCTATGGCAGCAAGACTGCGCCAGAGGGGGAGGTTTTTTTGGATATATAAGTTTATAGGCACTTTCATATGTTACCGCATTTGCTACGGTCCTGCTGAAACGGTAGCGTTCCTGAAATGTATGCGGAAACCGAACACAATGTGCTGGTGTGGAGGTACGTGGGGGGAGTTGCTGACGGAGAGCCGCGAGGGGGAGAAGTACCCCTGAATTCAGCGGATCTGGGCAAAATAAGCAATTAAGGGCACTAGTGCTCCTGAATTCAGCAGATACAAGGCAAACGTGCGAATGTAGAGCACTAGTGCCTCTGAATCAATCGGATACGAGCCAAACGCCCAAATGAGGGGCACTAGTGCCCCTGGATCAGTCGCATATGAATCATACGTGCGAATGAGGGGCAGTAATACCCCTCATTCGCAGATTGCCCCTGAAGTGGGTGGATGAGTAATGGTGAGAGGTAGTCCACACAAGCTGTGTGGACCGTATAAGTCCCGACATCCTCCACCCGCTAGGGTATCAGATGATTGTATTAATTAGACTTTACAGGCGTAGCAGACAGCGCCTCCTCCAGCTCCTGCAGCCCGCAGGAGTGAACGACATCCGGCGCGAAGCGGATCGCGCTGGCCCCGGTCGAGCGTTGCAGCGAGGAGAAGGCTCCGGTGAGCGCGGGGAGCATGGTGCGTTCAAGCGTCTCCCCGTCCTCCCACCACCAGCGGACGATAGTCAGAACACCGGTCTTCCTATTCATCACCGGCTCCAGCCGGCCGATGAAGCGGTCGCCGTAGAGGAGGGGGAGGACATAGTACCCGTATTCCCGTTCAAGCACTGGCTTATAGACCTCCCAGCGGTATTGGAAGTCGAACAACTGGAGGATCAGCTCTCTGTCCCACAGCAGATTGTCCAGCGGGGCCAGTGCCGCCGCGAAGGAGGCCGCTCCTTCAGCATGACCGGCCCCGCCCTCATTACCAGCCTGAGACCCTGCTGCGGACTCATCTGCACCCGTAGTATCATCTTCAAGCAATACGGCTTCAAGCTCAGGGACGTCTGCTGTGCGGATGTATAGCGGGAGCTTCAGTCCGTCCACCTGTACCTCGCGGAGCAGGTCCTTCTGCAGCAGCCGCTGCACAGCCGCAGTCCGCTCCTTGCTCTTCAGGCCTGCGATGCCAAGCCAGCCGTCCCCCGACCGGTTCCATTGCAGGCCGATACTGCCGATCCGGCGCAGCACATACCAATCGTGATGCTGCTCCAGCGTCTCGTTAGGATCGCTTGCGCTAAGCAGTTCAGGAGGAAGCAGCTTGGCCGTGAAGTCGTAATAACGGCGGGTGTGCACCCGGTGATGGATGGATAGCTCGCCCCAGAAATACATGCTCTCCATAGCAGCCCGGGAGAGTCTTGCCGGAGCCCAGGACCAGTCGATCTTCTCTTTGCTCGCAAGGTCCAGTGAAGAGAGTGGTCCGCGTGCATCCAGCTCCGTGCGGACATGAGTAATCATGGCCGCCATGGCCTCGTTATGCTGATGCCTGGCGGCAGCTTCCCGGCGCCGCTGGAAATACGGCCAATCCTCTGTACAGTAAATCGACATGTTCTTATCCCAGCCATCAATCAGCAGTCTGTCCTTATATAGCAGCTCATTGGCCATCTCGGGCACGAAGCCGGGGATTCTCGCCTGAAGCACCAGCTCGTGGTTATGTCCGGCTATGCTTAGCGGATCATACTGAATACAGCCTACATGCCGGACGAAGTCATAGATGCTCTGCTTGCCGCCGGTCAATCCGCCGCTGACGAGCCGCTGATGGCGCAGCAGGAACAGGCGGGCTTGCCGTTTGCTAAGACTGTAGGTTATCATCATCTTCACTCCATCCATAATATGTATTGCTCTATTATACAGAACAAACGTTCTGATATCAAGTGAAAGACACCCCCTACTGCATAGCTGCGTCAGGGGGTGTTCTTGTTTCAATGTATAAGTGGTATATACGGTTGCCAGCCATTGAACTTAATTTGCTGTATTCAAGCAGCCGCCTAGATCTGTTCCAGCGATGGCCGGAGTCCGGCGGCAGAAGCGTGGCCCCCGGACTCCGGAGCCAGCTCGCCCGGGCCGTTCCCGGCACCTGCACCAAGCTGAAGCTGATACATGCGGAAGTATCTGCCGCCCTGCGCCATCAGCTCATCATGGCTGCCGCGTTCGACAATCTGACCCCGGTGCAGCACCAGAATCTGGTCCGCACTGCGGATGGTGGAGAGCCGGTGGGCGATGATGAAGGTGGTCCGGCCCTTTTTCAGCACCTCCAGCGCCTGCTGGATAATGCTCTCGGTCTCGGTATCGATGTTGGACGTTGCTTCATCCAGAATCAGGATCGCCGGATCGAAGGATAACGCTCTGGCGAAGGAAATCAGTTGCCGCTGTCCGGCGGACAGGGTGCTGCCCTTCTCGATGACAGGTTCATCGAATCCTTGCGGTAGATGGGCCAGAAGTTTATCGGCTCCTACCTCGCGCAAGGCACGTTCTACACGCTCTCTAGAGATCCGTTCGTCACCCAGACTTACATTGGAGGCAATGGTACCGGTGAACAGGTAAGGGTCCTGAAGCACGATGCCCATATGACTGCGCAGCCATTGCTTCGGCAGATCCTTGACCTCTTGCCCATCGATCGTTATGCTTCCTTGCTGCGGATCATAGAAGCGGAACAGCAGGTTGATGATGGAGCTTTTGCCGGAGCCGGTATGGCCGACAAGGGCGACGGTCTCGCCCGGGCGCGCCTCGAAGGAGATATCGCGCAGGACGAAGTCCTTTTTATAAGCAAAGGAGACATCCTTGAATACGACATTTCCCTTGTAACGCGGCATCGATCCGTCTGTGACCGGCTCTCCAGGCTCATCCATCAGCGTGAAGACGCGGCCGGCGGAGACCATTGAGCTGTCCAGATTCGCCAGCTGGTTGACCATGCCCGTAATCGGCTGGAACATCCGGCCCAGTACATCGACGAAGGCATAGAGGACGCCAAGCGATACGAAGGTTGAACCGTCCAGGCTGCCGAAGCCGAAGTACCACAGTACCAGCACGAAGGAGAGGCTGCGCAGCGAGTTCACCAGGTTGTGGGAGGTGAAGGCGTTGAGGTTCAGCATTTTGTTCTGATATTTCAGATAGTCGTCGTTGAGTTGCTCGAATTCAGCACTACTCTGCTTCTGGCGGCGGAAAATCCGGATGATTGACATTCCTTGAATCGATTCGTTGATAATGGCATTAATCTCACTAAGCCGCGAGCGGATGATCGTGTTGTATTTGGTAGCGATTTTGCGGTACAGCACGATCCAGAGAATAATAATCGGTACGACGAACAAACTGACCAGTCCCAGCTTCACATCGAGCAGGAAGAGGGCCACATACACACCGGTGATATTGATGATACCTGTAGCGAAGTTGGATAATACGGCAATGAACAGATCCTTGACCGCTTCCGTATCGTTGGTTACCCGGGAGACTACCTTACCGGCAGGCAGATTATCGAAGAAATAGACCGGCAGGCGCTGGATATGGGCATAGACATCGGTCCGCAGCTTGCGGATGACCTGATTGGCAGACGATTGCAGCCAGTAGGTTTTGCCGAATTCTGCAATAATGGAGATCACAAGGAACATGGCGTATAGAGCAACTAACTGATAGATTCCCGGAAGCTCCGGTTTGTAAAAGGAAAACAGATCACCAGCCGACAGCTTGACGGCCGGATAGACCGTCGTCTGCTCGCCGTATTTGATCTGGAGCTTCCCGTCCGCGAAGCTGCGCTCGCCTTCGGCCTTCGGTACAGCTTCATTGATGAAGTAGAAGCTTCTGCCAGCCTGAAGCAGGCGGACTTCCTGGCCCTTGGCTTCACCTGTGGCAAAGCGGTCACCGCGTTTGTAATAAGTGTTGTTATATTCTGCAGCATCCTCCGGCGAGGCTGTCTGGAAGTAGGGCTTCTCAATCGCAAGCAGATGATTGTCAATCATGCTCTTGGCGATAAAAGGCCCTGCCAGCTCAGCCGCTACTCCGATGGTCAGGAGCAGAAGGGCGGCGATGAAGGTCTTTTTGGCGGTCAGTGCATATTGCAGCAGACGTTTGCCTGTACTCTGTGTCAACGGTGACACCTCCTGTATGGGGTTATTCATTCGTCAGATTATTCTCGACCTGCTGGCGGTCGAACTGCTCACGGTACCAGCCGCCGAGTTCCAGCAGCTCCTGGTGAGTTCCTTGTTCTGTAATATGTCCGTCTTCGAGGACAACGATCAGATCGGCATGCTCAATCGCCGAGAGGCGATGGGTGGAGATGAGGGTGGTTTTGCCGCTGCGTTCCTCGCGGATATTCTCGATAATCTTTGCTTCTGTGCGCGCATCAACGGCGGACAGGGCATCATCCAGAATCAAAATATCGGGATTCGAGATGAAGGCGCGCGAGATCGAGACCCGCTGCTTCTGTCCCCCGGACAGGGAGACGCCGCGTTCGCCAACCATCGTATCCAGCCCGTCGGACAAGGTGCCGAGGTCATTCTGGAAGGCAGCGGCGGTAATCGCCTGCATGATCCGCTCATCGCTGGCCCCGGAATGTCCGAACTGGATGTTCTCGCGTACCGATTTGGAGAAGAGGATCTGTTCCTGCGGAACGTAGCCCATCCAGCTATGAAGCTTGTCGAGGGCGATCTGGGTGATCGGCACACCGGAGATCAGAATCTCGCCTGTGCCAGCCGGGTATTCATGCAGCAGCTGCTTCAGCAGCGTCGATTTGCCGCTGCCGGTCCGTCCGACCACGCCAAGCGTCTGGCCCTGGGAGAGGGACAAGCTGACTCCGCTGAGATTATTGATGGTAGAGGTTGGATACCGGAAGGTTACATCTTTCAGCTCGATGGTGGTTGGCTGGGCTACGGGAACCGGATGAGGTACATCCTTAACATCAGGCTTCGCATTCAGCGTCTCGTCGATCCGCTCCAATGAAGCGCCGCCGCGCTGCATGATATTAATCAGCTCGCCGATGGCGAACATCGGCCACACGATCATCCCGAGATACATATTGAACGATACCAGATCGCCCAGCGTAATCTGATTGCGGAATACGAGATAAATTCCGTAGGTCAGAGCGATGATATAACTGAGGCCCACGAACAAGCGGATCGTCGGCTCGAAGAAGGCATCGACCCGGGCAACCGCCATATTTTTGCGGTACACATCATCTGTAATGTCAGAGAAACGCTTCTCATCGTGCCGCTCTTGCACATAAGCACGGATGACGCGGATGCCTGATACGGATTCCAGTACTTGGTCGTTCATGTCACCGAAGGCATCCTGCGCCAGACTGTAACGGTCGTGGATCGCTTTGCCGTAGAACACCATGGCTACCGCAATCATCGGGAGCGGGATGACGGCGGCCAGTGTCAGCTTCCAGCTGACCAGGAACCCCATGGCGAACAGGACAACCGTGAGATACACGGTGGAGTCGACAAGGGTGAGCATCCCGAAGCCCACGGTGGCGGATACCGCCCGGATATCATTGGTGGCACGGGCCATCAGATCCCCGGTGCGGTTACGCTCGAAGAAGGCAGGGGTCATCGTCATGAGATGATTCATGAAGCGCGAGCGGAGCAGACGCTCCACCAGATTCGATCCCCCGAACAGCTTGTGCATCCATATGTAGGTGATCCAGTAAATGATCAGCAGCATAAGTACGATCAGGCCAATGTATTTCATGAGTGAACCTGCGGTGATGGCACCGGTGACGATTTCGTCAATGGCGTTGCCGAGCAGGCGTGGAGGCAGGAGTTCTAACACACCTACCACAATAAGAAGGATGAGGCCAATAGTATAGCGCCTTTTTTCCCGGCGGAAGAACCAGCCGAGATTTCGGAGTACGGAGAACAAGGTAAATCCCTTCCTTTCGTGCTTGGAGTAATTACTAAGTTAGCTTGTTTAACGGAACATTCATGGACACTTTGCAGCGGATCATGACCTCACAGCACGCGAAAAAGCGTACCATCCGAAAACGGATGATACGCCTGTAATTGCGGTTATCATGTCCACGGTGCTATAAGCAGCACAGAGACATGTGAGAGATAAGTTAAGCCTGTTCTCATACGTTACGCGTAATACGCATGAACCTCAGGAATTCTCCACTGCTCGGGCTGCTTCGGTATTCAGTTGGGTATAGTTTTCTACAATAGTGGCGAGGTATACCATATCCATGTTTAGCACCGAGATCACCCTTTCTTCATTTTGGTAATTACTTGAAGACGTTTCGTTATGTTCCGAGTTTATCATCACACTTTAAGAATTGTCAAATTTAATTTTGCGGCGCGGCAGGAGTTCTGGCAGGAGTGCTGCAGTGATTTGGTGAATTGAAGTTTTTTGAGTATGATTGGGGTAGAGGGGAGGAGTGGAGAGATGAACATATTAATTAGTCCGGAAGCAGCCGCCTGGTTCAAAAGAGAACTGAGCCTCCAGGAGGGTGCATATATCCGGTTGTTTCCCCGGTACAGCTCAGGCGGGGGCCTGCATCCCGGCTTCTCACTGGGTATTGCCACCGAGCAGCCTGGACGTCCTGCTGTACAGTTCGGGGAAGGCGGCTTGACCTTCTACATGGAAGAGCAGGATCTGTGGTACATGGAGGGGTACAATCTGTCGATTGTCTATTCGCAGGCGGACGATGACATCGATTACAAGTATGAGCCTGTGCCGGTGGCATAAGGGGTGAACTGGCGCGAATGGCAGATCCCGGCACTGCCGGGAATGCTGAACAAGCCCTTGCCGTCAGGCAAGGGCTTGTTCCAAAATATAAGAATTTATAGGTTTCACACAATAACTTATCCTTCTATTTCTCGCTGAAACGGTACCGTCCTTTAAAAGGACGGCCAAGCCGTTTCCACTTGTACGCACCAGGAAAGCGAAGCTGCCCGCTGCTCAGGTGACGCGATTAGTGCGAGCTGCGGAAGTTTTCTTCCTCCATGGCGAACTCGAAATCATCAATATCATATACCTGGACGGGAACTCCGCCTTCGATGATGCGCTGGATCAGCTCGAACTGGTCGGTCAGAATCGGCACCTTCTCACGCTGGGAGGCCAGCAGCAGCTCTGTCTCAATCGGATCGAACGCTTCTCCGTAGGAGGCATTGTCGATACTGTTGATGATGGTAATCTGCGCGTGTCCGCCGAGGAGGATGCCAGAGCTTTTGGCCCAGGGGATATTTAGGCAGCGGTTGATCTTCTTGGCATTCAGCGGCTCCTCGAAATAGTTGATCAGCTCGCGGATTCTGAGTCTGACATGCTTGTCGTCATCCGCCTGGCTCATCACCGGCTCATCGCTGTCGCGCAGCTCGTATAACTCCATAATTGTGGTATAAGGGACTATATATTCTACAGGGCTCCGCGGGATGAGGAGCTGGCCGTAAATCGCCATCATGACGGCTTCCGTCACAAATTGTCTGGGCATCATTATCCTCCTGAATTTCGGTACTGCAACCGTAACTGTTTAAAAATAATAAAACACTGCAGCGCGCAAATGTCAACTGTACCCTGATGAAGAATGAATTGGAAAGGACCTGACAAGCCGTGAAATCTTGGAAATCTTATTATACCTTTGTTCGGCCTTATATGAAATGGATTGTGCTCACTCTCATCATCGGGATGGTCAAATTCAGCATTCCGCTGACGCTGCCGATGATTCTGAAATATGTAGTCGATGAGCTGCTGGGCAATCCGGCACTAACGATAGCGGAGCGGGTCTCGAAGCTGATGACCGTGATCGGCGGGGGCCTGATTCTGTTCGTGATTGTCCGCGGGCCGGTTGAGTATTACCGCCAATATTTCGCCCAGTTGATTACGAGCAAGGTGCTATTCGATATGCGCAATAAGCTCTATGGGCATCTGCAGCGGCTGTCACTGCGTTATTACCAGAATACGAAGGTGGGCGAGGCCATCTCCCGGTTTATTAACGATGTGGAGCAGTCGAAGAACCTGGTTGAGGTCGGAATGATGAATGTCTGGCTGGATATGTTCACCCTGCTCTTCGCCCTGGGCTTCATGCTCTATCTGAATCCGGTGCTGACGCTGGTGGCGATTGCGATTCTGCCGCTGTATGGCATTGCCGTCAATACGCTGTACAAACGCCTCAAGGTGCTGACCAAAGACCGGTCACAGGCACTTGCCGTCATTCAGGGCTATCTGCATGAACGGATTCAAGGGATTGCGGTCATCCGCAGCTTCACGATGGAACGGGTAGACCTGCAGCAATTCGAGGAGATCAACGGCAAGTTTCTGCAAAAAGCGCTGGCGCAAACACGGTGGAATGCCTTCACCTTCGCTATTATCAACACCTTGACCGATATTGCACCGCTGCTTGTCATCGGATACGGGGGATACCAGGTCATCCAAGGCAATCTGACGCTCGGAACCTTCGTGGCCTTCTTCGGCTACCTGGACCGGATGTATGCCCCGCTGCGCCGGCTGATTAACTCTTCGACGGTGCTTACCCAGGCCTCGGCCTCTCTGGAACGTGTGCTGGAGCTGCTGAATGAGCCGTATGATATTGTCGATGCTCCGGACGCGAAGCCGCTGCTGAAGGCAGCCGGGAAGATCGAGTTCAACAAGGTGTGGTTCAAGTATAGCGACGAGCATGAATGGGTGCTGCGGGACATTAATCTGAGTATCGCTCCGGGCCAGACGGTGGCTTTTGTCGGGATGAGCGGGGGCGGCAAATCCTCGCTGATTAGCCTGATTCCCCGCTTCTACGACATCAGCGAAGGCAGTCTGCGCATGGACGGCCACGATATCCGCGGGCTGACGCAGGAGAGTCTGCGGCGGACGGTGGGCATGGTGCTGCAGGATAATTTCCTGTTCAGCGGCTCGGTACGCGACAACATCCGGTTCGGGAACCCGGAAGCGGGGGAAGAGGAGGTCATGAAGGCGGCGGTAGCCGCGAATGCCCACGACTTCATCATGCAGCTGCCGGAAGGTTATGATACCGAGGTGGGGGAGCGTGGGGTGAAGCTGTCCGGCGGACAGAAGCAGCGCGTGGCGATTGCACGGGTGTTCCTGAAGGACCCCAAGGTGCTGATTCTGGACGAAGCAACCTCCGCGCTGGATCTGGAGTCCGAGCATCTGATCCAGCAGGCGTTGCAGTCCCTCGCTTCCGAGCGGACGACGCTGATTGTGGCCCACCGGCTGTCTACGATTACCCATGCCGACCAGATTATCGTGCTGGAGAACGGTGAGATCACCGAACGCGGCACCCATGAGGAGCTGATGGGACTTGCGGGGAGCTACGCCCGGCTGTTCAACGTTCAGCGGCTGGATGCTTAGCGCGTCTATACTATTCTTATTCAAATCAAACAGGCTGCAGTTCCACCCGTATAGGTGGACTTGCAGCCTGTTTCGTCTTGCCTTGGACTTGAGGTTGATCTGGACTTACATCCGGCCAATCAGCAGCGACAGGATGCCTGCAGCAATTAGCGGTCCCACGGGAACGCCTTTGAACAGAGCCACGCCAAGGACAGTTCCGATGAGTAACCCGGCGACGATGGTCGGTTGGCTGCCCATGAGCACGGCTCCGCGACCGCCCAGGTAAGCAACCAGGACACCAACTCCGATGGCGGCCAGGGATTTCCAGTGCAGGAACGACTGTCCGATGGTCTGGAGGGAGATCTTCCCGCTGGCGAGCGGCGTCATGACCCCGATGGTCAGGATGATAATGCCGACGGTCAGCCCATATTTCTCCAGCCAGGGAAAAGCCTGCTGAAATCCCAGCACACGGATCAGCAGCAGCACGACCATGGCAATGGTAATCGGCGAGTTGCTGCTGATGACACCGAGCGCTGCCAGACCCAGCAACAATAACGAGGTTATATCCATAGCTTGGATACACTCCTTCTCTTAAGTAAGCCTTGTGCTCACAATATGATCGGCAATCAGCTTGCCGTGCCCCCGCCCGCTCTCGATGAATACCTCGTTGGCATTCCGTCCGGAAGCGATAACCCCGGCGACATAGATGCCCGGTATATTACTCTCCATTGTGGCGGGGTTAAAGGCTGGCTTATCCATAGAGTCATCCATCTGCACCCCGGCAGAGGTGAGCAGGGCCCTGCTGGGGCGGAAGCCGGTCATCGCCAGCACAAAGTCATTATCCAGCTCGGTAGGTTCCCAGCTCACGGAGGAGGTTACCAGGACCGAGGCCGGGGTGATCTCCGTGACGCGCGATTCGAGATGCAGCGTTATGCTCCCCTTTTGCACCATACTCTCGAAGATCGGGCGCACCCAAGGCTTGATGTTGTCCGAGATACTGCTTCCCCGGTAGACCATATCCACCTTGGCGCCTACCCGCAGCAGCTCCAGCGCAGCGTCCACCGCTGAATTACTGCCCCCGATTACAGCCACCTTCATGCCGGAATAAGGATGTGCCTCGCCAAAATAATGCGTGACCTTCGGCAGCTCCTCCCCGGGAATCCCGATCAGATTAGGCTGGTCGAAGTAACCTGTAGAGATGACTACGTTCGCTGCTCTACGTTGCTGTTCCTCGCCGCGCTTGTTGACCGTATGTACAACGAAGCTGCCATCCTCCTGCGGCAGAACGGACAGCGCTTCTT
Source organism: Paenibacillus sp. FSL R7-269 (assembly GCF_000517865.1). NCBI lineage: Bacteria > Bacillati > Bacillota > Bacilli > Caryophanales > Paenibacillaceae > Paenibacillus > Paenibacillus sp. FSL R7-269. The sequence goes on along the minus strand of NZ_ASPS01000060.1, from coordinate 14,312 downwards.
CATAAGCGGCAATCTCTAGCTGATGCTGCGCGGCAGCACGGCGGTAGTAGACCAGCGCCTCATGGCGGTAGGGCTTGTCGTTCGGAGAGGTGAAGGGCACATCTCCAATCTCGAGCAGCGGGGTGGTGCTGAAGAACTGCATGTTGGTCGGATAGAGGTAGATGGAATGGACAATGAAGTTCTTTTCCACAATCAGGCTGGAAAGCCCTTGGCGCTGGCATTCGATGGCTGCAGACAGTCCGCAGGGACCGGCGCCGATAATAATAACGTCTAGCATAATATCTATGTCCTCCTAAGGTAGTATTCTATTCAGTAAATGGTACCTTATATTTTTGTTTTTTGCCATGGCCGGTGAATTCCGCAAATTGGGGATTGATCAGATGTCAAGATGGGTATATAATTAGATATATATCTAAAATGAAAATTGGCAGCCCCCCCCAACTGCCTTACGAATATCCGTAGGAGTGTGATCCCGCTTGCAGTTAGACAAAATTGTCGCCTATCACAAAGCTTTATCCGATCCCACCCGGCTGCGCATTCTTCTACTCTTGTCCCGGGGCGAGGTTCACGGTCACGCCTTAGCCGAGAAGCTGAATCTGTCTCAGCCTACGGTGACCCACCATGCAGCCAAGCTGCGTGAAGCCGCTCTCATTCAGGAGCGCAGAGACAAGAACACTGTATATTTCAAGCTGAATCCCGAGTTTATCCAGTCAGGCTCTGAGGCCTCGCTGAAATTTATTTTTGCAAAGGGGGTGGAGGAGATGGAAGAAGAGTCGCCTGAACACAGTCTGAAGGAGTCGGTGCTCCGTAATTTTTTTGCCAAGGACGGACGCTTGCGCCAGATTCCCGCACAATACAAGAAGAAATTAATCGCGCTGCAATATATGGTGGAGAAGCTCGAACCGGGTGTGGTCTATTCGGAGAAAGAGATCAACGAGTTCATTAAGCCGTTCCATGATGATTATGCCACAATCCGCCGCGAGTTCATTATGCACCAATTCATGTACCGGGAGAATGAGCGATACGAGCTCAACCCGCCCGAACTCTGGACTCGCTGGGAAAATGTCAAATAATGAACTAATAAATGGGGATTTTTTATGACAAGTGCGAAACTGCTGATTAATTGTTCAAATAACGAATAAAATGGTATTGTAAGCGTTATCTGACAAAAGCTTCGAAAGGAGACCTTCAGTATGATATTCAAACGTGCCAAAAAAAACTTGCAACCCAATTATCCAACCGTTACCTTGCCGCAGATCAAGCAGGCTGTAAGGCAATTTGAAGAAGATATGCCCGCTCCCATTAACCGTACCGCTCTGATCCAGGAAGATAAGAGTATTGACCTGAACCGGCTCAAACGATATTTAGGCGGGGTCCCGCAGCAGAAATTCTATATGTCGAGCGAGACCTTTGAGATTTTTGAAGAATCTGACAAGCTGGTGCCGTACTACCTCGACATGGTTCAATCGGCGGTAGACAATTATATCAGTGACACCGGCAAGCTGCCGCTGCTCGAAGATGCCTGGCTCCCTGAGGTTCATTACCGGCTGTTGTCCACCGAGCGTTATCTGAAGGAGACACCGCCGTTCCCGCTATATATTACCGACGAGGAAATGATGCTGACGCACCGGGCAGAGCATTTTGAATCCTGAAAGCTCACGTACCTGATTCCCCCTATACAGGCCATTCTGACGAAGGAGAGGTTGTCTTTCCGGGCAGAATGGTCTTTATTTTGCGACACGGGGCGTAGTACAATAAGCATCTGGTGTTTTATCGCAGAAATGGACGACAGAAGGGGAGCGTATACATGAGAGAGGTACGAGCTTTGCTATTTGATCTGGACAACACCCTGATGGACCGTGATCAGACCTTCCGCAGCTTCAGCATGAAGTTTGTGCAGGATTTCCTGGAACATCTTAGCGAAAAGCAGGCCGTGCAGGTGGTGGAGGATATGATTATCAGGGATGCCGACGGATACCGGGATAAGGACGGGTTCTTCGCGGAGCTGAGCGAGGTTCTGCCTTGGGAGAAGGCATTGACCGCTGCGGACATCCGGGCCTATTATGACGAGACCTATATCCGCCACGGGGCGATGATGAAGCATGCGGTGGAGACGCTGGAGTATTGCCGGGACCGCGGATATCCGCTGGGACTGGTCACGAACGGCGGCACGGATATTCAATATGGCAAAATCGATCTGCTCGGACTCCGCGGCTACTTCCGCACGATCGTCATTTCGGGCGAAGCCGGGATCAGCAAGCCTGATCCTGCGATCTACCGGTTAGCCCTGGAACGTCTGGGTTCCACGGCGGAACAGACTATATTCATTGGGGATCATCCCGTGAATGATATCTGGGGGGCGGCGCAGAGCGGGATGGATACGATCTGGCTGAAGCGCAATCATGCCTGGGATGAATCACTGAATGTGAAGCCGGTTGCGGTCATTCAGGAGCTGGACGAGCTGTGGGGCATTATTTGAGAAAGTTAGGGCCTGCTGTTGACAAACGGCATTCGGGCCGTATATTATAACAGCATATTATTTCGGAAGGAGACGATGTCAAATGGCAGTTTATACTAGCGGTTCAGGATTGGTTGCAACTGTTGTGGATACGTGTCTTCCGGGAAATGCGGCTGTGGAGTAGTTATTAATCCCCAGCTTCACAAGCAAGCTCTATGATGCCTTCTAGAGCCGCCGGGAACCGTATCGGTTCCGGCGGCTTTTTTGCGTGTGCAGGTCTGCTGCATCACGCCCGAAATAGCGGTGTCTGCTCCTTCTCGCGAAGAGAGAGTAGCCTCCGCTATTCTGGAATGACTCTGCTCAGCGGGCGGTTCTTTGCTGTATAGCAGCATAGAACCGAATCGCTGCCCGGGTCTGCCTCTGCCGCCGGAACCTTTGGGTTCCGGCGGTTTTTTTTGTGTACGCATGTGGAGCCAATGCTGCCCGGAGATACATGGATTTGTAGTAAGCGGAGGTAGGAGACGCACTTAAGAAATTAACAAAAAGCAAAAAGAAACGGAGGGGAAATTTGGAACTGGAGGAGCGGTAGCGTCCGCCTTTGTGTTTGGATTTCTACCGCGAGGAACGGTTTTAAACCAAGAAATCCAAACACAACAGCGGCTGGAAGTCCAAATGTTCACCGCAGTGACGACCATGCTTCGAGTTTTAATCTTAAGTGCGTCTTAATAAAGAAAGATAATAACCCATTCAGGAGGAAATACATGAATATCGATATCAAGCTTGAACAGTATGGCTGGAATGAAGAATGGAACAGAAAATGGACAGATAAGCTGCGGCTGCTGGACGACAGGAAGTATGCAGCGGGCCGGATTGCCGGAGATTTCGGCAGTAAATACAGAGTAATTACCACAACAGGTGAAATATGGGGTGAGCTGTCAGGCAAGTTTCGGCATTCACTGAGCGGTTCCGGCGAATATCCGGCGGTAGGCGACTGGGTGGTACTGGCGATGCAGGATGGGGGAGCGCATGCTGTGATCCATGGCGTGCTTCCCCGTCACAGCGTCATCTCGCGTAAGGTGGCGGGCCCGACGCAGGAGGAGCAGATTGTGGCTTCCAATGTGGATACCTTATTCCTGGTCAGTGCACTGAATGATGATTTCAATGTGCGGCGGATGGAGCGTTATCTGATTATGGCGTGGAACAGCGGGGCGAATCCCGTCATTCTATTGACTAAGGCAGATCTGTGCACTGATGCGGAGCTGAAAATGGCCGAAATGCAGCAGGCGGCTCCCGGTGTCCCGGTCCATGTGGTCAGCGCCTTGCTGGGCGACGGACGGGAGGAGCTCCAGCCCTACATCAGCAGCGGCCAGACGGTAGCACTGACCGGTTCGTCCGGCTGCGGCAAATCGACGATGGTCAACTGGCTCAGCGGCCGCAATCTGCAGCTTACCCAGGATGTGCGGGAAGGGGACAGCCGCGGACGTCATACGACTACACACCGCGAGCTGTTCGTCCTCCCGGACGGCGGAATCATCGTCGATACGCCGGGAATGCGCGAGCTGCAATTGTGGGAGGATGACGGCGGACTGGACCTGGCGTTCGGTGAGATCAGCACCCTTGCGGCGGAATGCCGCTTCAGTGACTGTACTCATACACGGGAGGAAGGCTGCGCCGTGCTTGCGGCGGCCGCAAACGGTGTGCTGGACGGAAAGCGGCTGCAGAATTACCACAAGACGCAGAAGGAGCTGCAATTCCAGAACAGCAAGGAAGCGCGACAGAAGCGCAAGACAGCCGCCGCCTCCACCAAAAGCACCCCGCCCCGTGCGAAGGGCAAAAGCTGGCAGCGGGTGCTGGACGAATATTAAGCGGCGATGAAATCCCAGGGCGTTGTAGAAGCATGGAAGCTAGCATGGGAATAGGTATTAAAGTTTGCATAACGGAATAAGCTTGTTGGATGCTGAGGATTGTGTAAGTAGGAGCTACGGCATCCGGAGATTAGTTGGAAAAACGTTTCTTAATTTGGTGACTCATGAGCATTTTGGGAAATTAGGTGGATAAACGTCACTTGTTACGCCGCTAATACCTCAATTGGGAAGAGTTGCAGGAGATCAAGTGTCTTTTATCCAACTGTTCCCTAGCTTGAGGCTACTTATTGAATAGCAAGTGGAGAAAATCCACCTGCTTCAGCAACTGTTATAGCAGTGGCAAAGCTTCAAACATTAAAAAAGCAGCGATTCCCGTTATTGGGAATCGCTGCTTTCCGTTTTTGGTTTTTTAAAAAGAATGTTCGCATCCCGCTTAAACAGCACAGCGATTGGAACATCGGTCCGTTCGCGGAGCGTCCACCCAAGTACTCACGTTGATCCAACTCCGAAATAAAGAGCTGCCCCAAGTATGGACAGCCCCTTTTACGTATTAATAGCAGATTAGAACGATGCTGCTGCTGTCTTAGCCAGTTGCAGGCCGGAAGCGATAATGTCAGCGGATTTGTCCGGGTTCTGGTTGTGTCCTTCGATGATTACCTGTGTAGTTTCCTTGAAGCCCCAGAAGTTCAGGTTGCCCATGATGAAGTTAACAGCCATTTCAGCACTTGCGGCCGGGCCTTCGGAGTACACGCCGCCTCTGGCGTTCAGAACAGCTGCTTTTTTACCAGTCAAGAGTCCTACAGGACCTTCAGCAGTATATTTGAAGGTAGTTCCAGCCTGGTTCAAGTAATCGATATAAGTGTGCAGTACAGCCGGAACGGTCATGTTCCAGAGCGGGAAGGCGAATACTACTTTGTCAGCAGCCAGGAACTGGTCCAGATATTTCTTCACAAGTGCGGCGCCTGCTGCTTCTTCAGGAGTAGCTTCGAAGCCTTGAGCGGCTTTGTATACACCAGTGATCAGAGTGTTATCGTAGTATGGAAGCTGTTCAGCGAACAGGTCGAGTTCAGTGATCTGGTCCTGCGGATGAGTCTCCTTGTAGCTGGACAGGAATTCGTTGTAGAGCTGAACACTTACGGATTGCTCGGCAGGGCGGTTATTAGCTTTGATAAACAGTACATTCGACATTATGATTTCTCCTTAGATATCTATTTAATATTAACTATCGATAATATAGCATTTAATTTTTAGTTTGTAAATATCCGTCGGATAAAATTTTTATTCTGCCTGCAGAAGCTGCTATCCTTCGCAAATGTACCATATCTTCTATAACAGCTCTCTAATACGCCCGAGAACGGTCTATATGTAGTATTCCTAATTTCGCAAGCGGTGCAGGCGCAGCCAGGGACAAGTTTAAGGTATCAGCGGCCCGGTTATATAGGTGATATAAGGAGAAGAGGAAATGATTCCCTCTCCAGATCACGGGACTAAGCCCCCATTTAAAGGAGCGATTGACATGTCCATTGACCGTTTCATCCTGAAGAAACTGGACAGCTGTCACGAAGAGCATACCCGGCGTAATCTGGTGAAGTTGTTCAAATTGCGAATTAAAAAGGCGGAGAAAGAGGAGAACCGGAACCTCCGGATTGGCTGAGTGCCGGTATAATGTTGAGTGTTAAGCCCCTGTAAACCATAGACTAAGCGCATCCCTCACTTGTAGGAATGTGCTTTTTTACATTATAGGGGGCTGTTTCAAAAGTGAATTCTTTGAGCGGCGACAGTCACTTGCAGAAATCTCCGGAACTCAAAGTGGTACCTCCATTTTACCAAAATGAGCGATTTTTTGTTTCTTTTTATAGATGGACAAGTCGTTTTTCGCTCAAACAGCGGAGCGGACGGAACGACCCGCGGAAAAGCGGCAGCGGTCGCCTTTGTGTCCGGATTTACACCGCTAAGGGGAATGAAAAAAATCTGGAAACAACAGCGATTGTAACAACGTTCCGTTTGCGGAGCGTCCATCCAAGTGCTCACGTTGATCCCACTCCGCAATAAAGAGCTGTCCTAAGTCTCCATTTCATGGCTTTAGACAGCCCCTCCTGCTGTGGAAAAGGTGAGCGTACATATGTAAATAAGAATTTTTGGAAAGAATCATAGAGTGACTTTGATACTGAATGTGACTGAAGGCTGAATGTATGTGAAAAACAGCATACATCGTACTCGCAAGCAGGCAGATGGACCAAACGTATGTGGAAAAAAGCATACATTGTCTTCGCGCGAAGGTAATCATATTCATCCGCAAAAAAAAATATCCCTCTGTTTAATAGAGGGATAAGGCCAATGAATCATTTTCACTGTAACTGTGCAATATAGCTTCTGAGCCTTTAATTTCGATACTGATCAGGGAATTCAAACAGGTCTGCAGGGCGTTTTTGCCTTTTTGAATTTTGAGTTCAAGGGTGCTGTTTAGCAGTCGAAGTACTTTTTGGGTCGGCTGTTTGTTTTCTGTTGTGAAATATACAGGGACAAGCTTGTTTTGAAATGTGATGAGCATTCTCATTTTGAAAACCACCTCGCTAAAAGTATTTCATGGTATTGATCTTACCCTGTGTTTCTTAATTTTACCTTAAAATTAGCTTATGATAACATAAAGATTGCAAGTTTTATAGTTTTGCTGTTTTTTTGAAAGCCACTCATTTACATTAATACTTACATGTATGCCTAAATGGAAGGGATAAAGAATGTGAATAAGCAAGAGGTTATCTGTCTGGCACAGTATCTGTTCCCGGGTGAGACCCAGCGTCGGGTGGTGGCAGAGCTCCTGCACACAGCCTCCGGCTCCAAGCGGATCTGCAGAATGAAATTCAATGAGCGTGAATATGCGCAGGATGTATGCCTGCAAGTACATAAGGATAAGATCCTCCTGACAGGGTTAACGGAAGAGGATGATTTCGCCTACGGGCTGAAGGAACCGGCAGAGATGAAGCGCGCCTGCTATTACCTGTTCAATTGCTTCGAGCGTGCGCAGCCCGGGAATCAGTCCGCTCCAGCGGTATTCCTGTCCAGACGGAGTTATGAGGAGATTCATGAGAAGGCCGGAACGTGGAACCTCTGTGTGCTGGCGGCTTCACTGGAAGCGGAGACGGGAGATCCCGACAGCTCTGTGGAATTGGCTAAAGTGTTGAAGAATAGGACAGCGTCCGGTGAACTGCGGTTATGTGCAAGGAATGATGAAGGCTGGACCCTGCAGCAGATCTCTTACATTGAAGCTTCTTCGGGCGGATGGCTTCTGCGCAGCAGCAGTGAGCAGGAAAACGGTTATATCATTGCGTTCCCGCTGACCCGGGCGGAGTTATGTCATGCTTTTGGGGAATGGCTGCTCTGTTAAGATTATTCTTGCAAAATAGCTTTGGCGGAAGCACCGCTCAACTCTGAAGAGTCTGGCTCGCTGGTCTGGTACAGCGTGAATACGGCGCTGCGATCGCTCATAATGTGGGCGGCGTTGACGAACCGAATATAATGTAAGCGCTTTATATATTGTGCTTTAACCTTTCCATAGACTCCCGCATATGCATAGAGCAAGGGCGAATGACCCGGGAGGAAAGGAGTGGAGAGGATGAAAGGGATCAAAAGACTGTCATTGCCATTCTTGGTGATGCTTGTGCTCGGCTCTGTTCTTGCAGGCTGCGGCAGTAAATCCGGTAATGTAAAGGTGAAGATCGGCGAAGTTACCCGTTCCGTGTTCTATGCGCCTGAATATGTGGCCTTATCGCAGGGCTTTTTCAAGGATGAAGGGCTGGATGTAGAGCTGCAGACGATACCGGGCGGAGATAAAACCATGACGGCCCTGCTCTCAGGAGCAATCGATGTGGCGCTGGTCGGTTCGGAGACCTCCATTTATGTGTACCAGCAGGGGGCGGATGATCCTGTAATCAATTTCGCCCAGCTTACGCAGCGGGATGGAACCTTCTTGTTCGCGCGTACACCGGACAGCCATTTTACATGGGACAAAGTGAAGGGCTCGACCTTCCTGGGTCAACGGCAAGGGGGCATGCCTCAGATGGCGGGCGCATTCACGCTGCGCAGCAAGGGGATTGATGCGGGGAAGGATCTGACGCTGATCCAGAACATTGATTTTGCTAATATTGCCGGCGCGTTTGCTTCAGGGACCGGGGATTATGTGCAGCTGTTCGAGCCTCAGGCATCGATCTTCGAGAGTGAAGGCCGGGGCCAGGTGGTCGCTTCCTTCGGGGTAGAGAGCGGTTATCTGCCATATACGGTATTCATGTCCAAGCAGAGCTACATTACTAAGAATCAGGATACGGTGCAGAAATTCACCAATGCGGTCCAGCGTGCCCAGTTATGGGTGAAGGCTCATAATCCTGAGGAGATTGCTGACGCGGTTATGCCTTATTTTGAAAAGATTGACCGGAGCATTGTGGTCTCTGCCATCAGCCGTTATAAGGAACAGGATACCTATGCCGTCAATCCTGTGATCGATGACAAGGAATGGAATAATCTACTGGATGTGATTGACCATGCCGGTGAGCTGAAGGAACGAATCCCTGCCGCTAAAATTGTTAATAACAGCTTTGCAGAGCAGGCAGAGAGCACCATTAAGGAGTGAGGAGGCCGACCACTATGCTTCCAGTAGTCGAGTTGAAGGAAGTCACGCACGCCTATCTGGGAGACCGCGAGGCTTCGCTTGCTATAGAGGATCTTAGTCTCAGCGTCGGCCAAGGCGAGTTCGTCAGCCTGGTCGGACCGAGCGGCTGCGGCAAAACAACGATTCTGTCGATCATCGCCGGGCTGCTGCAGCCTTCACGCGGTGAGGTGCTGCTCAGCGGACGCCCGAACACGGGTCCTTCGCCGGAGGTCGGCTATATGCTCCAGCAGGACTATCTCTTTCCCTGGAGGACGATTGAGGATAACGCGCTGCTCGGGCTGGAGCTAACCGGAAGGCTCACCGGAAGCTCGCGTGCCAAATCCCTGCAGCTGCTGGCTGATATGGGGCTGGAAGGCAAGGAGCAAGCCTATCCGGCACAGCTCTCAGGAGGGATGCGCCAGCGTGTTGCCCTCGTGCGGACACTGGCTACCGACCCCAGCCTGCTGCTGCTCGATGAGCCATTCTCGGCGCTGGACTACCAGATTAAGCTGCAACTTGAGGATCTGGTCTCGGAGACGCTGATGCGCCGGGGAACCACGGCTATTCTGGTTACGCATGACCTGTCTGAAGCGATTGCGGTCAGCAGCCGGGTCATTCTGCTCCAGCCGAATCCGGGCAGAATCCGCAGAATTTTTGAGATTCCGGAAGCGATTCGCCGCACCCCGCCGCTGTATGCGCGGGACCTGCCGGGCTTCGCGGAGCTTTTTCACGAGGTATGGAAGGAAATGGAGCTGGCAGGGAGGGAAGAGATGTGAATACAGAAGCGCAGCCCCGTGAGACGGCCTCCCGTGCGCAGTGGCTGGAACAGAAGCATGCGGATTACAGGAAGAAGAAGCTGCGCCGCAAGAGTCAGGTGCTTATGGTCCGGAGCAGCCTGCTGCTGGTGTTCTTCGTGTTCTGGGAAGCCGGGGCCAGAATGGGCTGGATCGATGAGCTGCTGTTCAGCTATCCGACGAAGGTGTTCGGGCAGATCTGGGAGGACATGATCAGCGGCAGTCTGTGGCCGCATCTGGGAATGACCGTGGGCGAGACCGCGGTGGGCTTTATTCTGGGTACCTTAATCGGAACGCTGCTGGCTGTCGTCATTTGGTGGTCGCCTTTTCTGTCCGCCGTCCTGGACCCTTATATGGTTGTGTTCAACAGTATGCCGAAGGTGGCGCTCGGCCCAATCTTCATTGTAATGTTCGGGGCAGGCTTCACCGCCATCGTCATTACCACCTTATCGATTACCGTGATTATCACGACGCTGGTAGTGTACAACAGCTTTTGCAGCGTGGACCCGAATCTGGTCAAAGTGGTTCGCTCCTTCGGCGCTTCCAAGAGCCAGGAGTTCTGCAAAGTAATTCTCCCGGCGTCGTTCCCGGCTGTGGTCTCCACTCTCAAGGTGAATGTCGGTATGTCCTGGGTCGGCGTCATTGTCGGTGAATTTCTGGTTGCGAAATCGGGGCTGGGGTATCTGATCATTTACGGCTTTCAGGTGTTCAACTTCACCCTGGTCATGTCGAGTCTGCTCATTATTGCGGCTGTCGCTACGGCCATGTACCAGCTGGTGGTGTATGTGGAGAAGCTGCTGCTGTCGAGACGGTGAGAAGCATGTCATATTGTGTCTCTTAGCAAAATCTTGTACCATGACTATATCTTTATCTGAATTATGAAGCTTAACGGTGTAGGAGAGATATTCACATGGGATTTCGTATTATTAAAACGGCGGCTGCAACTCTGCTGTCTATTCTGCTGGCAGCCGCCGCTGGTATCCCTAATGCACAAAGTGCGGGACTGCTGGCTATTCTCGGGGTGGAAACGACCCGCAAAAGGAGTCTACGCACGATTTCGGCGCGCTTTTTCGCCTCATTGGTGGGACTCTTTTTGGGCTGTATTCTGTTCTGGGCCCTGGGCTTTCATTATTGGGTACTAGGACTGTATGTATTGTTCGGCTTCCCGCTGATCGTCAAAGCCGGCTTCAAAGAAGGGATCGTCACCAGCTCAGTTATCGTGTTCCGTGTATTTGGACAAGCTGATATCACGGTTCATATCCTGCTGCAGCAGGTGGAGCTGCTGATTATCGGCCTCGGCTCGGCCGGACTTGTGAACTTCATCTATATGCCGCAGACCGGCGGGATCATTGCGGGCATCCGCAAAGAGGTGGACGGCTACTTCTCGGTCATCTTCCGGCAAATGGCCAGAACACTCCGTGATCCAAGTTATATCTGGGACGGGAAAGAGCTGATCGGAGCAGGGGAGACTGTTCAGAAGGGACTGAGCGCGGCATCCAGGGAAATGGAGAATCATGTGATCCACCCGGATGAGGCCTGGAATGTGTACTTCTATATGCGCAAGGAGCAGCTGGAGTCCATCCAGAATATGATGCAGCTGCTGTCACAGGTGTACCGGCAGCTGCCGCACGGAGATATGGTGGCAGAGCTGTTCGACCAGCTTAGCGGCGATGTGCTGGCTGAGGAATATACGGGCCGGACCGAACGGCTGCTGGAGGAGCTGCAGCAGGAGTTCCAGGAGATGGAGCTGCCGGATTCGCGTGAGGAATTCGAGATCCGCTCCGCTATTCTGCAATTATGCCGTGAGCTTGCGCTGTATCTTAAGATTGCCAAGCGCTATAAAAGCCCGGTGGAGCTGCGTCCGGCCAAGGACAAGCAGCCTGCGAAAGGCAAAGCGTAAGCAAATCCATGTAATTTAGGTGTCAGGTATTCACATTCCGGTGTAAAATAACGATAAGAAACATAAGCACCCCAAGTGAGCTTGTCTCTTAAGTGATGTCTAAAACCCAAGAATCTTGGTCTGGCAGGTGAGGAATATGAATAACAGCAATGATCAATATATCGGCAAACAGCTGGTAGCGAACCTTTTCAATCATAGCGGTGTATTTGTCTTGCCGGCATTGACCCTGCTTACCGGAGAGCATATCCGCCTGATTACACAGCACAAGATCGTTCTGGAGCCGCAGGATGTGGTCCAGGTCGATAGCGCTGCATTCTATCAGTTGGCTGTGGATGACTGTACGGCGGCGATGGAGAGTATTTTTGAGCAGCTGCGCTATACGAAGACGAAGCGTCTGCCGATGATTGAGCTCAGGAATGAAGTGATCCCGTTCATTCAGCAGGTGAGCGAGAAGAATGATTTCTTTGGAATATTGTCTGCGCTGCAGACTAAGGATGACTATACATACAGGCATAATGTGGCGGTGGGCATCATCTCTACGCTGCTCGGCAAATGGCTGAAGCTGAAGCCGGACGAGCTGAGTATGCTGACGATTGCTGCGACACTGCATGATATCGGCAAAATTATGATTCCGGCCGAGATCCTCACCAAACCGGGTCCGCTGAGTGAGGATGAATATGCCCTGATGAAGAAGCACACGACCTATGGCTATGAGATGATCCGCGATACGGTGGGCACCAATCATATGCAGGCGCTTGTGGCGCTGCAGCATCACGAACGGATGGACGGCAGCGGCTACCCCTTCGGCGTGCTGGGCCACCGGATTACGGATTTCAGCAAAATCGTGGCGGTGGCGGATATTTTCCACGCAATGACTTCAGACCGGTTCTACCGTACAGCTGCGCCGCTGTATGAGGTGCTTAAGCAGATGGATGAGAACGTCTACGGCAAGCTGGACCCGTATATCTGCAGTGTGTTCATTAATAAGCTGATGCAATCGATGATCGGCAATGAGGTGCTCCTGACGGACGGGCAGATCGGCAAAATCATTATGATTCTGGCCCATGACCCGCTGCGTCCGCTGGTGAACATCGGTGAGGATTTCATTGATCTCAGCCGCCACCGGCAGCTTGGCATCGTACGTGTACTTTCCTAGCAGGGAGCCTGGCCCCTTCCCGGCTTAAGATGTTGGCACAACAAAAAGTAGCGGTTTTCCCGGTTAGGGGGAGCCGCTACTTTTGTTTTTTTTTCGGGTCAGGAGATTCATAATGGACTAAATCCGGCAATAAAATGAAGCAAAGGGCTTCAGTTACGGCATCTGAGGGCTTACCCAAATTTATTTCTACTCTAACAATCAACAAATGCCCAGAACGTGCATACACTTGATAGTGAATGATTGTATGGAGGAGGTTCAAAGATGTCATTAAGCCATAAACGTCAAACAAGGGAGATCATTACGAAGGCAATTTGCGGCAAAGGTCGTAAGTTCTCTACCGCAACCCATACCGTGACTCCGCCACATCATCCGACTAGTATTCTGGGGGCTTGGATCATTAACCACCAGTACGAAGCGGTTGCCGCCGGGAACGGAATCGAAGTGATTGGTACCTATGATGTGAACATCTGGTATTCGTACGACAAAAACAAGCAGACCGAGGTTGCCAAGGAAACGGTCTCCTATGTGGAGCTTATTCCATTGTCGTACCTCGACCCGAGACACCGTGCTTCCACGGCACAGGTCTCTGCGGAGGCAACGCAGGAACCCAATTGTGTGGAAGCCGGGGTATCACCGGGCGGAGGCAGTGTGACACTCCGCGTGGAACGCGAGTTCGATGCGGAACTGGTGGCTGAGACCAAGCTCCGCGTGTTTGTCAGTGATCAGAGTGACGATCTGGAAGACAAGGATTATGATTTTGAAGGCGAGAATTACGATTACGATGATCTGGACCCTGATGCTCTGGATGATGAGTTGTAGGAAGGAATATGCCGCTGCCTGAAGTACTGTGTGGGTTATGATCCATTATATGATGAGAGGGCAGCGGCGTAGAGGGCGAATGCCCTCTTTTTTTTAAAATATTTTTTTAAATGGTAAGGATGTAGGCTTCATACTGTTAAGTATCCTTCAAGGCACAGAGATGCGTAGGGGAATGCTTGCGCTGGAGGCGCGGCATTCATCAGGAAAGTTAAACGGGGCAGCGTTTGAATGTCCAAGTATACACCGCAGCGGCGATCAAGCTTCGGGTGCAATTTTTGTGCTATTTCCACTTGAACATTTGGGGGTCAGGCTTCCTCAGCGGCTTATCGCTCAAAGGGTATTGTCCGGTATTAGGACGGTGCGCGAGGGGATACGGCTCTGAGGAATTTCGTATGGGCGGAGGCATTAGACATGAATGAAGGGCTGAACATATTCCGGCAGCTTGCGCCGGAGCAGATCGAACGCAGGCTCCGGCGCTGCGGGATTGAGGCCGACTCCAATTCTATCGCTAGAGGGGCACGGCGTGAAGATACAAGAGACACCCATGCTCATTCACATGGACAAGACCCCGCAAGCTACAGACAGCACTACCGCGTGCTTATTTTCAATCTGACCGTGTTGGACTGCCAGCCGCTCGGAGCTGGAGCGGCTATGGGCGGGGGGCGGGGGGGTGGAAGG
>NZ_ASPS01000059.1:0-581 GCF_000517865.1 Paenibacillus sp. FSL R7-269 | reverse complement strand
CTTTACTTTGACCCAACCCCCACTGGACCACTCCGACCATAGGTGTTCATCATTCACCCTTACCTTCACTTGGAACACCTGTCCTGCTGGCAGTGGTGTACTTACCGTCCAAGTGTTAGTGTCCCCTGTTGTCGGTTGCTTCACTTCACCCGAATCCACCACTACTACTCCATTGGCATCCAGAACCTGTACCTGGTATGCTGCAAAGTTTGTTCGCGCTGCATCTTTTTGCGTCCACTGGAATGCCGGATTACTCACGTTACTCTCAGACGGAGCACTTTGACTGCCCAGTGGATACGTCAAGTTTACTTGTGGCGCTGTATTGACCTGTACTAGCGCTGGGGTCGTTCGGTCCGTGGTAGTCCCATCTCCCAGTTGCCCTTGGCCGTTCCCACTCGCTTTTCCCCATGCATACACATTTCCATCTGCTCGAGATGCTACAACATGGTTTTCCCCTACCGCTACTGCTTGAATTTCACTTAATCCTGCTATCTGGACCGGTGCTCCATTCGTCCAGTTCCATACACTTCCGTCTTCTGCAATCGCATAGTTGCTTGAACCTCCCGCAATGCCTTGAATTT
>NZ_ASPS01000058.1:0-11765 GCF_000517865.1 Paenibacillus sp. FSL R7-269 | reverse complement strand
CGTTAGATAGGTACGTGAAATATATCCAGCAGTTAGGATATAGTGTTCAATTGAATCCTATCCCATAGTCTTCCCTTTTTCAAAAAAAACGAAACGTTTTTTTGGGGTGGTGGGTCTTTTTTTGTCAAAAACCCAGTCTGCGGCGCATTTTCCGATATTTTTATTTTCGTATTAAACCGAACACAATTCGGATGCTGCACCAGTCGGCTAAACGAATGGGTTAGTGTATTCGTTGGCAAAGAAGGGGTTGTCCCAAAAGCAGCGATACTTCCGTTAATGGAGAATCGCTGCTTTCTCTGTTGTGGAAGAGAATTCAAATGATATTCTCTTATGATTGGGTGTTTCGTTACCACTTAAACAGCGGAGCGTCCACTCAAGTGCTCACGTTGACTCTACTCCGCAATAAAGGGCTGTCCTAAGCAGCCATTTCATGGTTTTTAGGACAGCCCCTCTCCGCTAGTTTTATGAAAATGTCCGAATTCGCTGAACCTGTTCCTTCACGAAATTCCCAATATAATACAAACTCAAGGAAGTTTCTCCCCGCGCGAGGTGATGTACAGCTCATACCATTCCTTGCGGGATAGCTCCAGCTGGTCTGCGCCTGCACAGGCGGATATCCGCTGCGGATTCACAGTGCCGATGACGGGCTGAATAGCTGCGGGATGCGTCATCAGCCAAGCCAGGACGATAGCCTCGGGTGTCGTAGCCTTCTCGTCAGCAAGTCTCCGTACCATGGCCGCTGTATTCACAACATTGTCCGGCTGGCCGTCAAGCGGCCGTCCGCTGAAGAGTCCCTGGGCCAGCGGGCCCCAGGCCTGTAGCTGGATGTTCCCGGCACGGCAATACTCCATGGTGCCCTCCGGGAACGTAATGTCCTTCCACGGGTCGCGGTTCACGCCGAGTACGGCGTCGACCCAGCTGATTTTGGACAGGCTCATATGCAGCTGATTGACTATGAACGGCTCGTCGCAATAAGTCTGTAACAGCTGGATCTGGGCGGCGCTCATGTTGGAGACGCCGAAGTGGCGCACCTTGCCGGAGGCCTTGAGCTGATGCAGCGCTTCCGCCACCTCTTCGGGGTCCATTAACGGATCGGGGCGGTGCAACAGCAGAATATCAATATACTCTGTGCCCAGCCGTGTGAGAGTTCCATCAACACTGGACAGAATGTGCTCCCTGGAGAGGTCGAAGCTATTAGAGAGTTCGCCTGGCTCCATCAGCTTGATGCCGCATTTCGACTGAAGCAGGATGTCCTCTTCTCCGCTTTGCCCCGGGTATAGATATCCGCATGGTCAAAAAAATTAATACCTATCGACAGCGCTTCATCCAGCGCCTCATGCCCCTGCTTCATATTCGCAGCGGTGACCGGTTCGCGGTCCCAGCCTCCTCCCAGTCCCATGCAGCCCAGCGCGATACGGCTGGCAGGTATGCCGCGCTGGTTAAGGGGTAACGCCTTCAGCAAAGTGATCCCTCCATAGTATTCAGCTTGAGAATGCTCCGGTTATGCTACCGGACAAGCCTACACCTTTAGAACCCGGTGTGGTATCGCTTGTCGCTGGAGGAACGGTGCTTCGTGGTCTCTTTATCCTTCTCTTCCTCTTTCTCGAGTGTCAGGTCCTCTACGGGTATCGGGTCCACATGCTGCTGGCTCTCATCTACATCGAACAGGCTGGGCTTATCTGTAGGGTATTGCTCCGGGTGGTCACGCTCGTCTCTGATCGGCTTTTTGTCATCGCTCATAGCGGCTTCACTTCCCTTTCCAGAGTATCCGTCAGGCGGGGGTTGGCATTCAGTCCAGTTGCCTAAGCCGCTCGCCGGCGGTTTGCTCCCTACATAAACACATATTGTCTTCGCTAAACAGTTACAGCGGCTGAAATCCGCGATACGAGGACGTACTCCAGACACCAAAGGGACTGCCTGCTGCCGGTAACGGCAGAATAGACAATCCCCCTGGTTCATAGGTATTTTATTAGTCTCCGATAATCGGTCTGCCGATATCATCCAGTCTGCGGACGGCTACATCCTCATACAGGCGCTTCAGCCATTTCAGCTCGGTCTGGCTATGTTCATATCTGCCGTACATCATATGCAGCACCGAGCGGGGCACGATGGAGATATGCTCCTCGTATACTTGATAGGCATAATTCACCTGATGCTCCGCCTCCCGGATGCGTTCCTCCAGCAGCTTCGCCACCTTGCCCTGGTCGATATGACGCGCGAGGGCCAGGGCCATGTACAGCGGATGATACGGCGGATCACTTTTCTTAATCTGCTGGAGAATGAGCTGCTCCATCAATTCTTTGCCTTTATCCGTAATGCGGTAGATGGTCTTATCCGGCCGGTCCGGGCTGTGAATGATCTCCACCGCCTCGATGTGGCCGCCTGCGGCCAGTTTGTCCACGGCGTAATATAAGGAACCGGTCTGAAGCTTGATGACTTGATCCATAGAGCGTTCCTTCATGACCAGGGTAATCTCGTAGGGATGCATATTCCGCTCCAGCAAAAGTCCCAGAATCAGCAGCTTCATCGGCATGGGCTTACCGCTGACCTTGATTTGCACCGTGCTGGCTGCCCTGCGGCAGCAGACGGTCCTTCGGCATCAACAGGACGAAGACCACCGTAAGCACCGCCGGAACGATGGCCCACAAGAAGGTATGCGAGATCGATGAAGACAGTGAGTTCGTGATTTTCTCCAGGACAGGCGGCGGAATCTGCGCTCTCGCCTCGGGTGTTAACGCGGAACGCGGGTCGCCGAAGGAAGCGGCCTGACCGCTGTCTCCGAAGGCTGTGCTCAGCTCGGAGGCGAAGTGGTTGCGCTGGATAATGCCGAAGATTGTAATCCCCAGCGTCATCCCGAGCGAGCGCATGAAGGTACTGGTGGACGTTGCCGAACCGCGCTGGCGCATGTCGAAATGCTGGATCGAAGACAGGCTGAGCACGGAGAAGGAGAAGCCCACACCGAAGCCGGTCAGCGCCATGAAGGCATTAAGCGCCATCCGGGGGGTCTCCGGGGTCAAGGTGCTGAGGGAGTAGATCCCCCCCACGAAGCAGACTGCTGACAGCAGCATGATGTTGCGGAAGCTCGTTTTGGTGGTAAGCAGACCGCCGGACTGGCTGCCGATTACGGTACCGATCATCATTGGCATCAGGATCAGGCCGGAATTGGTGGCGGAGCCGCCGTATACCCCCTGGACGTATATTGGGATATATACCGTTGCTACGATGAATGCTGAACCATAGAACAAGCCAAGTATACTGCTGGTTGCGAACAGGCGCTGCCGGAACATGGCGAAAGAGATGACCGGCTCTGCCGCGAATTTTTCAATGATAATGAAGGCGATCAGAAGCACGGCGAACGCAGCGAACAGTCCGAGAATGGCCGCAGAATCCCAGGCATACTGGTTACCGCCAAGCTCCAGGGCGAACATCAGGCAGATGATACCTGCCACCAGGGTGAACGCGCCGCCCCAGTCAATCCGTTGCTTGGAATGCGTGATGGATTCCTTGTAGGAGGTCATAATAAGGAAGAACGAGACAATCCCGATGGGCAGGTTAATATAGAAAATCCAGTTCCAGCTCACATATTCGGTGATATACGCACCAAGCAGAGGCCCAATCACACTGGAGATTCCGAAGACAGCACCGAAGAGTCCGGTGAGCTTACCTCGTTTCTCAGGCGGGAAGATGTCAAAGACAATCGTGAAGGCAATCGGCATGAGTGCTCCGCCGCCAATCCCTTGTATCGCACGGTAAATACTGAGCTGGGTAATGCTCGCCGACGTTCCGCACAGGGCGGAGCCGATCAGGAACACGATAAGCCCGAAGATGAAAAACCGTTTGCGTCCGTACATATCGGACAATTTGCCGAAGATTGGGGTTCCGGCCATAACCATGACCATGTAGGCGGAGGTGACCCAGACGATTTTATCCAGTCCCCCGAGGTCGGAGACAATCGTGCCCATAGCTGCGGCAACAATGGTGTTATCCATGGCTGACATCAGAATACCGAGCAGCAGTCCGACAATGACGAGCTTGAGATTACTTTCTTTGCTGTGCATGTTAAGCTCCTTTATGTTTAAAATTCAATGGAATTTCATTATAGTCAAATTTGAATAGGGTGGCAATTGTTTTTTTAAAGAGGACATACAGGTTGGGATCTGCTGGGAACTTGCATGCGTGTACTTGGTATTCCTTATCTGCCGGTCCTTTATTCCTGCTGCAATAGGGCAAAGTATCTGGAGGAGGGAAAAAGGCTGCTTGTCACCTGAGGTCTTGACATACCCATGGGGGGTATATTATATTGGTAATAAGGAGGCTGATTCCTGTGTCTACAAATGAGAAGGACCCTGCCGGACAGGATTGTGCAGAAGCCTGCCATTCTACTGCTTCCGGTGTGCGTAAGAGTCATCATTCCCCGGAATTCAAGAATGGGCTGACGACCCGGCTGAACCGGATTGAAGGGCAGATCCGCGGAGTCAAAGGCATGATTGAACGGGATACCTACTGTGATGATGTGCTGAATCAGCTGGCGGCGGTGCAGGCGGCCCTGAACAGTGTGGGCAAGCTGCTGCTTGAAGGCCATATGAAGAGCTGCATTATCGAACGGATCGAAGCCGGTGAGCATGAGGTGATTGACGAACTGCTGGTTACGGTGAACAAGCTGATGAAATAAAGGTTGTGCTTTGTATGGGATTTAATAGTTCGAATTCTCCAGGCTGTGGTGAGGAAGAAAAAAGAATAACGACCAAGGGTCTGATTGTACTTTGTGCAATAGAATTCCTGCTTAACGATTAAAATATCCATTCTATTGTATTCCGTACAATTGAAGTCAGGGAAATAAGGTGAAAGTGCCTAAAAGCAGAAAAACTAATGTACAAAATACAATAGATTCCACTCAGAGGCTGATTTATCCGGCATCTGTTGTATAAAGTACAATCAAGCACAGCTACCCCTTCCTCACGGAACAATCTATATATCCGGCTGTAGAATATGAACACAAATTAAGCGTGTACCAACAATAATTAGGAGGTTATTCAAATGTCGAACGTAACACTGAATGTTGAAGGAATGTCCTGCGGTCATTGTGTAAGTGCTGTAGAGAAGGCTGTGAGCGGTGTAGGCGCTGCAGCGAAGGTGGATCTGCCGGCGAAGACGGTGGCGGTTGAATTCGATGAGAATGCGGTAAGCCTGGATAAGATCAAGGCCGCTATTGAAGATCAGGGCTACGACGTAGTGTAAGCTAAGGTTTGTAATATAAGGGCTTGGAGCAGGGAACCCTGGGGTACAGGGCCGGGCGCCAATGCCTTTTCTTTTCAAGATAAATATACCCCTTGGGGGTATGTGGAGGTGCATGAGGATGGAAAAGAGTACAGAGGCCGCCCCGCAGCAGGCAACGCTGCAGATTACCGGCATGACCTGCTCCGCCTGTGCGGCGCGGATTGAGAAGGGCTTGTCTCGCATGGAGGGGGTATCCCGGGCGAATGTCAATCTGGCACTGGAGCAGGCTACGGTGGGCTTCGACCCGGCGGTTATGGATGTGCCGCAGATCGAGGAGAAGATCCGCTCCCTTGGCTACGATACGCTGAAGGAGTCGGCGGATTTCGATATTACCGGCATGACCTGTGCCGCCTGCTCGGCGCGCATTGAGAAGGTGCTGGGACGGATGCCGGGGATCGCGGCTGTGAATGTCAACCTGGCGCTGGAGACTGCGCATGTGGAATATTCGCCGGGCAATGTCAGTACAGCCGAGATTATGGATAAGGTGAGCAGCATCGGCTATAAGGCGTCACTTAAGCAGGACCGGAAGGATATCGCGGAGCAGCGCAGTGAAGAGATTACACGCAAGCGGAATAAGTGGATGATCTCCGCGTTGTTGTCTCTCCCGCTGCTCTGGGCCATGGCGGGCCACTTCTCGTTCACAACCTGGATCTGGACGCCTGAGCTATTCATGAATCCCTGGTTCCAGCTTGTGCTGGCGACCCCGGTTCAGTTCGTGATCGGCTGGCAGTTCTATGTCAGCGCCTATAAGGCGCTGAAGAATGGCAGTGCCAACATGGATGTGCTGGTGGTGCTGGGTACCTCTGCGGCGTATTTTTACAGCTTATACCTGACGATTGATTCTCTGAAAATGAGCGGGATGCACCACACCGTGGAGCTGTACTTCGAGACCAGTGCGGTTCTGATCACGTTAATTCTCGTAGGCAAGTGGTTAGAAGCGCTGGCCAAGGGGCGTTCGTCGGATGCGATCCGCAGCCTGATGGGGCTTCAGGCCAAGACTGCACTGGTGCTGCGTGACGGCGCGGAGCTGAGCATTCCCGTGGAGGATGTAGTGATCGGCGATATTGTGCTGGTGAAGCCCGGCACGAAGGTGCCTGTAGACGGTGAAGTCGTTGAGGGGTTGTCCTCCGTCGATGAATCCATGCTCACAGGCGAGAGTATCCCGGTGGAGAAAAAGCCGGGGGATTCTGTTATCGGAGCTACGATGAACAAGAACGGAATGCTGCGGGTTAAAGCCCGTAAGGTCGGCCGTGATACGGCGCTGGCACATATCATTAGAGTCGTGGAGGAAGCGCAGGGCTCGAAGGCACCGATCCAGCGGATTGCTGATGTCATCTCCGGGATCTTCGTGCCGATTGTGATTGGTATTGCTGCTGTAACCTTCGGGGTCTGGTATATCTGGGGAGCGCCGGGGCAGTTTGCAGAGGCCCTGGAAAAAGCCATTGCGGTGCTTGTCATCGCCTGTCCTTGCGCACTGGGACTGGCGACGCCAACCTCCATTATGGCCGGGTCCGGCCGGGCCGCCGAGTTCGGCATCCTGTTCAAGGGCGGGGAGCATCTGGAAGCTGCGAAGGGCGTGAAGGTGGTTGTCGTGGATAAGACCGGGACCGTGACCAACGGCAAGCCTGTATTGACCGATATTGTAGCAACTACCGCAATAGCTGCGCAAGGCCGGGTGCTTGGCGAGAACCGGCTGCTGGCCATAACAGCGGCTGCGGAGAAGCTCTCGGAGCATCCGCTGGCGGAGGCCATTGTGGCTGGAGCACAGGGTAGAGGAATCGACCTGCCGCCTGCGGGCCAGTTCGAGGCGGTACCAGGCCGCGGGGTGTCGGCGGTAGTGGACGGCCAGAAGGTAAGTGTAGGCACACGGCGGATGATGGTGGAGAACGGGCTGGATATCGAGCCGTGGACAGGGATCATGACCCGGCTTGAGCAAGAGGGTAAAACAGCGATGCTGGTAGCCGTGGAGGATGCGGTAGCGGGAGTGATTGCCGTGGCTGACACGATTAAGGATACCTCACGCGAGGCAGTAGCCCGGCTGCATGCTATGGGTATTGAGGTTATCATGATTACCGGAGACAACAAGATTACGGCCCAGGCGATTGCGGATCAGGCGGGCATCCGCACGGTTCTGGCGGAGGTGCTGCCTGAGGGCAAGGCGGAAGAGATCCGCAGGCTCCAGAGCGGCGGAGTCAAGGTAGCAATGGTCGGTGACGGCATCAACGATGCTCCGGCGCTGGCAACCGCGGATACGGGCATGGCGATCGGCACCGGCACCGATGTAGCGATGGAGGCGGCGGACATCACGCTGATGCGCGGCGATCTGATGAGCATCCCGGATGCGATCCTGATGAGCCGCAAGACCATGCGCAATATCAGGCAGAATCTGTTCTGGGCGCTGGCCTACAACACGCTCGGCATCCCGATTGCGGCGCTCGGCTTCTTGGCGCCCTGGCTGGCCGGAGCCGCGATGGCCTTCAGCTCGGTATCTGTTGTACTGAACGCGCTGCGTTTACAGCGCGTCAAGCTGTAAGAATGATGCGGCCATCCGCAGCCGGATTCGTCCGGACGGACAGAAGGCCGCAACGCAAAGAATCGCCGGTGTGTATCTGCCGGCGATTCTTTATTTTAGAATATTAAGAAGTTATATGTTTCACACGATAACTTATCCTTCTAGGCGAATTCAATCTATGCTGCTTTATTCGCTGGCTGCTGCGGAAGCCGCAGCGGTCTTTTTCCGGCCCAGCAGGTTCGTGCCAATAACCCCGGCGATGATCAGGAATGATCCGATCCAGTGATAGACCGTGATCTGCTCACCCAGGAAGATCGCTCCGGCTGCAATGGATACGATGGTGGAGAGGTTGGTGAAGACGCTCATGAGTGAGGCCTCGATTTTGGATAAAATATAGGTTGAAGTCAGGGTTGTGACCAGCGAGGCGACCACCCCCAGATATACGGCGGACAGGACAAATGTTGTGCTTCCCAGCGGATTCAGGAAATCCCCGAGCGTGCCGCTGACTGTATGTCCGGTAAGCGAGATGATCAGGAAGGTGGCGAAGCCGACTCCCATCATCAGATAGCTGAGCTCAGCAGGGCTGAAGTGGCTGGAGAGGGAGCGGGCCAGCACACTGTACCCGGCAAAAGCGAGACAAGTCATGAACAGCAGCACAATCCCGGTCATATTGGACAGCTGAATGCCGCTTCCCTTCATGACGAAGATGAATACCACGCCGAATACCGAGAGGAAGATACACAGCTTTTGCAGCAGGGTGGTCTTCTCCTTCAGGAAAATCGAGGCGATGATCATCGTCACCACCGGAGTGAATGAATAGAGGATGCCTCCCTCGGCTGAGGTGGCGCGCTGAAGTCCGAAGACCTGCAGGGTGAAGAAGCCGAGCGGATACATCGCGGCGAGCAGCAGGGCCCGGCCAATCGGCTTGCCCCGGTAGGAAACCTTGACCCAGCCGAGGGCGACCGGAACCGACATCACGGCAAACGAGGCGGCGAACCGGAAGGTCAGCGTGTCGAGCGGCCCGGCATGAACGAGAGCCACTTTGGTGAACAGGAAAGAGAAGCCGATAATGACCGCATTGAGTACGGCGAAGCTGTAGGCCAGCTTGAGTCCTTGTTTGTGCATGGGTACATCTCCTTATAGGTTAGTGAAGATTGGATGCTGTAAACATTCGATCTATTACTTTAAAATTAAAGGAAAAGGCGTACACCAACAATACAAGCTTTCCTCAACTGTACCGGTACAGTCTGCCGCGATCCTATATAATAAGGGAAGAATAATAGGATAAAATACACGGCATAGTAGGGTAATGACGGCGAACGGAGGCGGGCGATGAACAAATATCATCAGGTGATCACAGAGCTGGAGCGGCAGATGAAGGAAGGGCAGTACCGCCCGGGGGATAAGCTGCCGTCTGTGCGCAGTGCTTCAGAAATCTACGGCTGCAGCGTCAGTACGATTCTGAAGGCATACGGGGAGCTGGAGAGGACGCATACAATCTACTCTATTCCGCAGAGCGGCTATTACATGGTGGACAAGAGTGACGATTCGGCAGCGGCGGGGAGCGAAGGGACGGTTGATTTTGCTTCGGCTTCGCCGGATCTGAACGTCTTTCCGTACCTGGACTTCCAGCATTGCCTCAATAAGGCGATTGATCAGTACAAATACCATCTGTTCACCTATGGTGATGCCCTGGGGCTGGAGACGCTGCGCCGCACCCTGGTGTCGCATCTGGCGGAGTATCAGGTGTTCGCCAAGGCGGAGTCGATTCTGATTACCTCGGGGATTCAGCAGGCGCTGGAGATTCTGGCTAGAATGCCTTTTCCCAGCGGCAGAACGGAGATTCTGGTGGAACAGCCGGGGTATGATATTTTTTTGCGGTATTTGGAGGCTGAGGGCCTGCCGGTGAGCGGAATCGGGCGTTCGGCGGCGGGCATTAACCTGCAGGAGCTGGAGGAGAAGTTCGCCAGCGGGAGATTTAAGTTTTTTTATACGATGCCCAGATATCACAACCCCCTTGGGACAACCTACAGCACAGAGGAACGCAAGGTCATTGCCGGACTGGCAGCCAAATACGATGTCTACATCGCCGAGGATGATTATATGGCGGATCTGGGGATCGGACGGCGTTATGACCCGATCTATGCGTATGACCAGACTTCCCATGTCATCTATCTCAAAAGCTTCTCCAAAATCATCTTCCCGGGCCTTAGGCTCGGTGCGGTGGTTGTGCCGCAGCCCCTATTGGAGGCCTTCCGCTCCTATAAAGGCTACACCGATACCTCGCTGTTGTCACAGGCTGCGCTTGAGGTATACATCAAGAACGGGATGTACGGGCATCACAGGCACAAGATCAAAGCCATGTATGCCAAAAAAATCCGCGCGGTATACGAAGCACTCGGGCGGCATAATACAGACGGCTTAATCGAAGCCTCTGCGGACAGCTCCGGCATCTATATCCAGTTCAAGCTGCCGCTCACCGTCAACCTGGAGCGTCTGGTCAAGCGCCTGGCCGGGCGGAAGATCCGCGTGGTACCCGGGAATGGCTTCTATCTGCCGGGTTACCAGACCCGGGACAAATTCCTGCGCATCAGTATTTCCCGGGCGGGGCTTACGCAGATTGATGAGGGAATCCTGACGGTTGTCCAGGAGGTGAAGCGCGGGAGCGGGTGGTAGGGGCCGTAGAGGCCGTAGAGGCGGAAGAAGAGGAAGAAGAGGAGCAAGAGGCGAAAGAGGGCGGAAGAGTCTGAAAGAGGCTGGAAGGGAGCCACTCTTGTTGTATGGGCCGCGAAATGGGATCATAATAGGCTTATATAGGAGTGAAGAGAGGTGGGACGATAATGAAAATAACGAATGAAACCCTTGAGCTGTTGAACCGTCATACCTCTGTCCGCCAGTACCAGGACAAGCCGGTCAGCGACGAGCTGCTGTCAGCAGTGATTGGAGCGGGACAGATGGCTTCGACTTCCAGCAATGTCCAGGCGTACACAGTTATTGCTGTAACGGAGCCAGCACTGAAAGCCCAGTTATCTGCCTTATCCGGCAATCAGGCGTACATCGAACAGTGTCCGGTCTTTCTGGTCTGGTGTGCGGACCTGTACCGGCTGCGGGAAGCGTCCGCTCCGCATTTGGAGGGGAAGCCGTCCTATGAGGACACGGCCGAGAATCTGATTGTAGCGACTGTCGATGTGGCGCTCGCCGCGCAGAATGCTGCTGTTGCCGCAGAATCGCTCGGCCTTGGCATTGTCTACATCGGCGGCATCCGCAATGAGATCGCTGCGGTATCTGAACTGCTCGGCCTGCCGGAGCTGGTCTATCCGGTCTTCGGCATGTGCCTCGGATATCCGGCCGCTGTGAACGGCATCCGCCCGCGCCTGCCGCAGGCGGCGGTGCTGCATCATAACGGCTACAATGCCGAAGCCGCAGTGGAACAGGCCCAGGTGTACGACGCGATCTCCAGCAACTACATGCGCGAGCGTACCGGCGGCCAGAGCGCAGCCTCTTGGTCGGAGATGATGGCCGGCCGGCTGGCTCAGCCTGCCAGGCTGCACATGAAGGAATTCCTGCTCAGCAAGGGATTCATGCAGAGGTAGTGAACAGAAAGGCCTTCTCCAGAGTCTGTGGGGGAGGCCTTTTTTTGATTGGGGGAGGATGGACCGAACGTATGCGTAAAACCGAATACTGTAGGCTGGCGCGAAGGTACGCAGGCTCAGTACGCCACAGCCAGTAACAAATATTGAATTTCCTGCAAGAAGTGCAACAATGCTGCCGAAAATAAGCGGCTTATGCGGAAATCGTGCACGAAATGCAACAAAGCTAGCACAAACTTGCTCAAAACATCGAAATTCCTGCAAACGATGCAACAATGCACCGCAGCTAGTAACATGTCTAGGGCGTGTCTGAAAACTAATCATATTGAAGCTACTTCAACAGAATCATCGCGGAAGCGAGAAAGGCAAAGCTTAAAAAGTTTCGA
>NZ_ASPS01000057.1:0-50851 GCF_000517865.1 Paenibacillus sp. FSL R7-269 | reverse complement strand
CTCTCCAAATTGGTATTTAGAAAGAGCGATTGCTCATTTTGAAACATCTGACGAGAATTTACATTCTCTAATTTGGATCTCACCGAAGCGATCTCCAGATACTCACTCGTTGTTCAGTTTTCAAAGATCAAGCTCGTTGTCAGCGCCGCTTACCGCGTCACCAGCAACTTTTATAATATAACATATCCTTCTTCTGAATGCAACACTTATTTTCGATGAAGCGAAATGTGTATTCATGAGAGCAACATGTCCAATCTTCTTGCAAGGCACCCGCCTTGCGACTGGATATATAATATATCATGATATGTACCTGCTAACAACCCTTAATTTTATACCATTTTTGAGATAGTACTATGGCCTTTCATAGATATCCTATACAAGCCTCTGTACCTGCATAACATTGCCCGAAAAGCACATGCCGGCCCTCATCTAGCAGGACCTGCATGTGCCACTCTCTCTTAGGGACTCTTCTCTTAATTCGGAATCCAAGGAGTCTGATTCTTTTTAGCTGTACTAGAACGTCCGCTAGAGTTCGAACGCGGCTTGGCGTGGGCTTTATCCTTGGCGGCAGAACCCTGGCTGGAGGTTTTCGCTTTTGCCGCTGCCGGTTTCGACTTCCCTGGTTTTGTATCCTTTGCTGCTGTGACTTCAGTGCGCCCCTTATCCGGTAACTCCTCCGCTTCCTCTACTACAGGCTCAGGAATCTGAATCTCAGGTACGCGGTTGTGAGCGAAGTTCTCCATGCCCGGATAAGCAGGATATGGTGGAATGTTAGATACCATAGGCGGTTCATACATCGGTGACACTGCGTTAGGCATGGCATTCATTCCTCCGGCATAAGGAGAAACCATCCCCATCTGCGGCATGCCATACACCGGATACCCGTTATACATCGGCTGCTCATAAGGATAGGGCTGAATCGACATTGCGCCGCATCCGCAGGATGGCCATGGAAGATTGACCTGTTCACTCTGGTACTGCGGAGCAAACGCAGCATTGTCACTGAAAGGGCTGACTGCAGACATATTCACATTGTTATAATCCGGTGCTGCATTAGGATACCATGCTTCGGGATATTGTCCAGGCGGACAAGGATTAACCGGTTGAGCATAGAACGGCGGGCAATCCGGCATAAACGCTGCGGGCTGAGCATAACTCGGAGCGTTATTCATGTTATTCATGTTGTTCATATTGTTCATATCCATATTGGCCATTGGCTCATATATCGGATACACGGGTGCATAATTCATGAAATACGGATTCTCGCTGAGGCCGGGATAGCCATCGGTCTTTCCCCATGGCGAGGTTTTACCCTCATCCCAGGCGGCAGGCTGGACCTCTGTCTTATTATGATGCACTTCTTTGGTTTTCTCTTCCTGCGCGGGAACAGAGATTTGCACATACAAACTTTGTTTCTTATGGACGACTTCCTGAACCGGCTTGACTTCCGGCATTTTATTAGGTGCAGGGTTAGGTGCAGGAACCGCCAACGGGATAGGGACTGCTTCTGCAGCAGGTGCAGGAGCTGGCGCAGGAGCCGGCTTTTCGATAACACCGGTGTAGGTTTTACCGCCAATCGCCGTTTTATCGACCACTGCCGGAGCGGTTGACTGAGCCTGAATCGGGGTCGTATTAGCTTTTACCGGATCG
Organism: Paenibacillus sp. FSL R7-269; assembly: GCF_000517865.1. Taxonomy (NCBI): domain Bacteria; kingdom Bacillati; phylum Bacillota; class Bacilli; order Caryophanales; family Paenibacillaceae; genus Paenibacillus; species Paenibacillus sp. FSL R7-269. The sequence goes on along the minus strand of NZ_ASPS01000057.1, from coordinate 49,201 downwards.
ATGGATTGGGCCTGGATCGGAGAAGTACTGACTTTCTTAGGGATTTTCACGACTTCACCCGTCATCAGTGCATTAGGGTTCTTAAGCTGCGGGTTGGCATCAATCATATCCTTGAGTGTAACTCCCCAAGCTTTGGAGAGCTTCCATAAAGTATCGCCTTGCTTGACTGTATGCTTATAGTAGATATCGTTGTTGTCCGGAACAGGCAGAGCTACGGGCGCAGCCGGGATCTTAACCTTGTCTCCAACCGCAAGCACATCTGGATTGGTGATTTGCGGATTGGCCTCGATTATTTTTTGCAGCGGCACTCCATACTTCTGTGATAACGCAAACAGCGAATCACCTTGCTTAACAATGTGTATTTTCACGCAGCATTTACCTCCTAAAAGTATCTATTGATCGGCACTGCACCCCGGTTCAGGGATGATAGCCCTCCAGATTCGGTAGTTGCGGTACAGCCGCCTCCTTCGTTACTACATCTTATGCAGCCCATGGGCGAATGACATCCCTATATGCAAAAAAAATCCTTCCATGCTTGGCATGAAAGGATTTTTCTCTGTTCGCTCCTACGAAACTAATGTACTATTCCCAAACCTTATAGCCGTCTTTATCAACCACATTGCGGAATTCTTCCAGCAATTGCAGGGTAATCGGTCCGGCCTGACCGGAACCAATGACTCTGCCGTCGATCTCACGGGCAGCAATAACTTCAGCCGCTGTTCCGGTGAAGAAAACTTCATCGGCAATATAGACATCATGCATGGTGAACGGCTCTTCCTTAAGCGGCAATCCCAGCTTCTCACACAGCTCAATGATCGCCAGACGGGTGATTCCCTCCAGGGCACCCAGGTAACAAGGCGGTGTATAGACTACCCCTCTTTTGATAATGAAGATATTATCGCCGGAGCCTTCGGTTACATAACCCTGGGCGTTCATCATGATCGCTTCATCGGCTTCCGCCAGATTCGACTGAATCTTCACCAGAATATTGTTCAAATAGTTCAACGATTTGATCTTCGGATTCAGGGCATCCGGGAGATTGCGGCGCTGGGAGACCGAAACGGCACGAAGTCCGTTCATATAAGCCTCCTCCGGGTAGATGGCTAACTGCTCAACAATGATGATTACACTTGCTTTGGGACAACGGCGCGGATCAAGACCCAGGTTGCCGGGACCGCGTGATACGATCAGCCGGATGTACCCGTCCCGCATTTCGTTCAGGCGGATCGTCTCGGCCATAGCCTCCAGCATCTCATCATAGGCCAGCGGAATGTCCAGCATAATCGACTTCGCCGAATCATACAGCCTGTCCAGATGCTCCTTGCACTTGAAGATGTTACCGTTATAAATACGGATACCTTCAAAGATTCCGTCTCCATATAAAAAACCGTGATCGAATACGGACACCATTGCCTTGTCCTTCGTTACATGTTGTCCATCCAGATAGATCCATTGCTCAGCCATGAACTTACTGCACCTCCGCTTTCTCTTCCTCATAGGTGTATGTGGGATAGGACCCCAGAATCCGTACCTGACAGCCCAAGGCTTTGATCTCTTCAATCGCACCCGGGAGGAGTACCGATTCTATCGGTTCCAGCACATCAATATAGAAATAATAAGTACCCAGCTTCTTCTTCGTCGGCCGTGATTCAATACGGGACAAGTTCAGCTTACGCCAGGCAAAAGCAGCCAACACCTGATGCAGTGCACCAGGGAAATCCTCGGGCAGCGTAACAAGAATACTCGTCTTGTCTCCACTGCTCTTCTGTGGAAGCTCCAGTTGCTGCGGGCCCACCAGGACAAACCGCGTGTAATTGTTATTATGATCTGTAATCTGGCGTTCCACAACCTCCAGCCCGTGTGTAGCAGCTCCGAGCGCCGTACCGATAGCAGCCCAGCCTTTGCCGGGATTGCCTTTTACAATCTCCACCGCTTCAGAGGTGCTTCCCACAGACTCCAGCTCAGCCCAGGGCATAGCCTTACGGATGAACTGCGTGCATTGCGCCATAGCCACCGGATGGGACAAGATTTTGACAATCTTCGTATAATCCTTGTCCCCGTTCTCCTTCGTGAATTCCTGCGGACAGCTGATCAGATTCTGTATCGACGGAAAAATCCACTCCGCCTGCATTGGCAGGTTCACTTCATTAATGAGCCAGTCGATATGCAGGCTGACCGAGCCTTCTATCGTGTTCTCAATCGGAATGACACTGTAATCAGTGACTCCGCCGGCCGTGGACAGAAAGACATCGGAGATGAGCTTATGATGCTCCAGATGAACAGGGTTACCGCCAAATAAATGCAGCAGCGCTTCATGCGAGACGGAGCCCTGAGGCAATAACGCTATCGATTTCATGACTGTAATTCTCCTTTTATCATATCCAAAAATGATTCGTTTTGCATCCCGTTTCTTTCAAGCAGCTCTGCCGTGACACCTGTGGTGCATGGGGACAGCCATACGGTACGGGCAGAGATTCCGTTCTCCTGCATGGTCTCAGTCAAAAACAGCTCCAGCTCCTGCTTCCGCTGCTCGCTGCGGTCCACCATACATAACAGAGTCGGGCCTGCACCGCTAAGCGCAATCCCCAGCGCGCCGTGGCCCGGAGCTTCAGCCAGCAGCTTCTCCATCCCCGGTACCAGCGGTGCACGGTAGGGCTGATGGAGCCGGTCTTGCATCGCTGTACCCATCAGGTCCAGCCGTCCTGCGGCTAACGCTGCGGTGAGCAGTGAGGTACGGCTGATGTTGTGGACAGCATCGCTCATTGTAACCTCCGCCGGCAGCACGCCTCTTGCCTTGACAGTCTCCAGCTCGAATTCAGGGATGACCACAAGCACTTCAAGCTCCCGAGGAGGCTCGATCCGGATATAATCGGCATGCTCGCCGTCCCACACGGCCGTAATAATTCCCCCGAAGAGCGAGGCTCCAACATTATCGGGATGCTTCTCGATCGCTGTAGCCATATCGAACAGCTTCGCCTGACTCAGCGGTGAACCTATCATAGCATTCGCCGCAGCCAGCGCGCCAACAATGGCCGAAGCACTGCTGCCAAGCCCGCGGGTCAGCGGAATTGCCGAATACATGGAGATGGACAACTCCGGAACCTGAACCCCGGCCTCTGCAAAGACCATTTGCGCAACCTTGTAGAGCAGATTGCTTTTGTCCCGGGGAAGACCAGCCATCTCATCTCCATACAGATGAAACACCGTTTCAGCCGCTTCCTCCATTTCAATCCAGGCATACAGCGACAGAGCCATGCCCAGCGTATCGAAGCCCGGACCGAGATTGGCGGTACTGGCAGGGACCTTCACTCTAGACCTTCCGTAAATACTCATGGCGGGTAAATCTCCTTCATTATATTTGCGCGCAAGCCCAATGTTCTATGGACGCCTGCGATATTTAACCTTCTACACGGTAATGGCTTTTGATGCGGTGAATGACGTTCAATTGCTCTAAATGCCGCATTACTTTATTCATACTCGCCTTGCTGGCATTGTGCGTTACAATAATGATTTCTGCATCCGGATTATTAGTATTGGCCTGCTGCACTACGGAATCTAGACTGACATCATATTCGGCAAACACTTGAGTAATCTTCGCCAGCACACCGGCCTTGTCATCTACGTGCAGGAGGAGGAAGTTCTTGTAGAAAATATCCTCATCACTCTTCAGCTTCTTCTGCTTATATGGCACAATCTGCTTAAGCCCGTTGACACCCAGCTTCAGATTCTTGATAACCGCCACCAGATCCGCCACAATCGAGGTTGCCGTAGGCATCGCCCCTGCCCCCGCACCGTAGAACATCGTCTCCCCTACAGCCTCACCATATACATATACCGCATTAAACACGCCGTTCACGGAGGCAATCGGGTGGTTCGTACGGATCATCGTCGGCTGAACGCTAATGCTGAATGCTTCATCTTGGCGTTCAGCGATTCCGAGCAGCTTCATCTCGTACCCCAGCCGTTTGGCAAAAGCTATATCCTCCTTGCTGACGCCGGAAATTCCGCTTACACTGACATCGCTCAGCTCCACATTGGTCCGGAAGCCCAGCGTGCCCAGAATGGCCATCTTGCGGGCCGCATCCAGCCCCTCCACATCGGAGGTCGGATCAGACTCGGCATACCCCAGCTCCTGCGCTTCCTGCAGTACGTCGAGGTAAGACGCACCTTCCTGGCTCATTTTGCTGAGAATGTAGTTGGTTGTCCCGTTCACGATCCCCATAATCTTCATGATCTTATCCGAGGAAAAACCTTCAATCAGGGTGCGGATAATCGGAATACCTCCCGCCACACTTGCCTCATAGAACACATCGCACTGCTTCTCCTGCGCCTTCGCCAGAATCTCCGAGCCGTGCAGGGCCATCAGGTCCTTATTGGCTGTTACGATATGCTTGCCGCGCTCCAGTGCCTCCAGAATGTACTCCTTCGTGCCTGCGATCCCGCCCATGACCTCAACAATCACATCAATCTCCGGGTCACGGATAACGGCCCATGGATCATCGGTAATCTTGGACGGATCCACTTCGATATCACGCGGCTTCTCTGTATTCTTCACGGCAATACGTTCAATAAGGATCGGCGAGCCCACCTGGCTGCTCAAATCCTCCTGATTTCCTTCCACAATACGGACAACGCCCGTACCCACAGTACCCAGACCCAGCAGACCTACTCTAACCGGCTTCATTCGTATTCTCACCCCTGACCAATAATTAACGCACGCTTCACACCGGGAATTGCCTTGAGACTGTCCAGCAAGTCGCCCAGCTCTTCATTCAGATGGGAGATCTCGACAGAGATCACCACGTTAGCCCGCCCTTGCAGCGGGATACTCTGATGGATTGTCAGCACATTCGCCCCGTGAACAGCCACAGAACCGAGCACCTTGGACAGCATGCCCGACTCGTGCTCCAGATCAATCGAGATCGTCACAATGCGCTCGCGCTCCAGCTGATGAATTAAGTGTATCCCATCTTTGTATTTATAAAAAGCACTGCGGCTAAGCCCAACCTGTTCCACGCCCTCGTGTACGGTTTTGGCATCTCCTGCTTCCAGCAGCTGTTTGACCTGCATGGTCTTCAGCACCGCATCGGGCAATATGTCCTCCCGGACCAAATAATAGCGTTCTTTCACGAACGTCCTCACCCCAAAGACTTTTGTATGTACATAGTGGACATTATACGGGATTGAAGGCTTTTATTGCAATAACTTTCTGCAAACAAGCAAGTGGAACCGGTACCGTCCTTTTAAAAGGACGGTACCGGTTCAGCGAGAAATAGAAAGATCATTTATAGCGTGAAACATATAAATGCTTATATTTCGGAAAAGGCTGTCCCCCCTACAATCTAGGAGGAACAGCCTTCACTTGCAGAAATCAAAAAAATGTTATATTTGCCGCGCTCGTTCAGCCGTAAGCAATGGTCGTCCCGCAGTAATCACAGCTAGTGGACTGGTCGGGAGCTACTGTATTCTGTGCCCCGCAGCCGGGACAGCGTACCGATTTCGGAAGCTGCTGCGCTCTAGGCTGCTGATAGGACGGCTGCCCTGCAGGCGGCGTGAAAGGCGATACGGCTGCCTGTCCCGCCTGGGCCTGGGGCGCTGCATCCGCTCCCTCATGGAAGAGAAGCCCGGAGTCCAGGACCCCGTACTTCTGTAGATAGAGAAGGTCTCTGTTCACATCCCCTTCACTTTGCCCGGTGCGGTCCGCCAGATTCCCGGTATAGCGGACTCTCTCCACCCTGATCAGATGTACATACTGATTAGCGAGCTGCGAGAAGCGGAATCTGGCTTTGGCTGCGCTTCTAGCGAATGCAGAGGCGGGAAGGAGCAGCACCAAACCTACGAAGATCAAACCTGATATCAATGTGGTGGTGTCCATCGCGTCATCACTGAAGATGGAAATTACGACAATTCCCATCATTTGCAGGAACCCTCCTACAAATGCATGGAATAAAAGACTATAATTGACAGACTTGCGGTAATTTTTGTAATGGGTCGTGATTATGCGTATCAGCGCAAGCACAAGTCCGAGCGGCATAAACAAATACCCGGCGCCGATAGTTACAACATCAAAAGTGGTCCGCTCATACTTAGGCAGACTATCAGAGGGCTGCCCTTCCCGGCCCGGCAGTAGTCCGCCCGGCTGATTCCCTATCCCCATTGCTGTCTACTCCTCCTATTTAAGCCCCGCCAGCTCCAGGTTACGCCGCTGGAGCGTGCCGGCAATACTCTCGGTTAATTCCTCTGTCTCCGTGTCCCAGCTGGCTGGCAGCTCCTTCAGGACAAGCAGCAAAGCTACATGGTCATGCAGCAGAGAGATCTGCTGCCTAATGATGTCTTCCGTTGCATACAATCCCGGTCTTGATACCGGGTCACTATAGCGGAATTTCTCCTCCAGAGCCTCAATCAGCTCCACCAGCCTGCCTGCCTCAGGATGCTTCCAGCTGCCGGCAATCCCTCTGATCTCATGCAGCTCCTGCATGTGACTACGCAGGCTGCGCGAAGCGTCCGCAGCATTACGCTCCCCGAAGGCCGCATTCCAGCCATACCCGGCTGTAGCTGCAAGTACGAGGGCAGCTATAATGAGGATAAGCAACTGCTCTCCCGCATACCAGAGCGGACTCAGCTCCAGAATCCAGTCCAGCAGAATAGCCGAAGCAAGTACCGCAGCCAGATAGAAGGCTATAATTACAGCTCCGCTGATGAATACCGGTGAAGTCCGGCCCGCTTCAGGAGCACGGCGCAGCCATAGCATGCAATATACGTAAACCACAGTCTCTGCCATACATATAGCGAGCAGTGTCACTACGAAGCGCAGCAGCGATTCCATGAATCCAAATGTGAAGAAGGTACCCGCAGTAACTGCCAGAATAGCAACATAAATGCCAGTGATAAGACCTGTATATGACCTCTGCATTCTGTTCACCCGTTAGCCGCTCTGGTACCGCACTCTGGACAGAATTTCTGTCCAGACTTCAGCTCATGCCCACAGCCTGCGCACTTCAGGATCAGGCCTTCTCCGCAATGCGGACAGAATTTGGCACCAGGGATGACTGCCTTGCCGCAGCTATGGCATACCTTATTCTCCGCCTCCGGCGGGGGCTGCAGACTGCGGCCGCAGCCGGTACAGAAGCGTGCGTCTGCCGGATTAAGGGTTCCGCAGCCCGAGCAGGATTTAGAAGCAGCAGGTGCCGGCTGGCTGCCCGTACTGCCGTCCAGGGACATGCTCCTGGTCATCCGGGTGGCTATCTCAGCCGCAGGTCCGGCCAGCCCAAAGCCCATACCGAGCCCCAGTCCCGCATTCATCATGCCCACGCCTGCATTGCCCGGATTGCCTGCCGCCTCCTCCATAGCATCGAAGCTCCGTTCCTGCTGGTAGGTGAAGCCGATAATGTCCATCTCCGCTTTTTTGGCCAAGGCTTCCTTGAGACGCCGGGTTGCCGGATCATCATCGGGAATATTGATCGAGTCAATATAAAAATTATTAAGCTCAATACCGTTATCCAGGAACGAGGAGGACAAACGCCCCTGAATATGCTTGGAGATTTCAACCACGTAGGCGTTGATCTCCAGGATGCTGATTTTTTTGTGCACCAGATAAGAAGAAATAAGTTCATTAATATTGGACATCAACAGGCCGCGGAAATAATTGATCATTGTATCCTGATCAAAGACTGGCAGCGTCCCTACCAGCTTCAGCAGGAATTTGCGGGGATCTTCGATCCGCACGCCAAACTGCCCAAAGGCACGGACCGCTACCATGATCTTGTACTTGGGGTCCTGCAGCTGAAGCGGTGCACTGGTCCCCCACTTAACATTCATGGAGTTCAGCTTGTTCACAAACCATATCTCTGCGGTGAACGGAGACCTGCCGCCGAACGGCAGGTTCACCACATTCGACAGAATCGGAATATTCGCTGTGCTTAAAGTATGGCGTCCGGCTGTGAAGGAATCCAGCGCCTCTCCACCCTTGAACAGAATAGCTTCCTGGGATTCATTCACAATCAGCTGTGTCCAGGTCCCCAGCTCCTGATTCGGATACTTCCAGGCGAAGACACCCGGAGGTCCGTCATATTTGACTACTTCAATAATTGCCATCTGTCCATTCCCTCTTTCCTGACAGGTATGTATGATATACGCAGATTACATCCTTTGGATTCAACTTAACATCTCTTATATAATGATTGTAGTAAATTAATCCAGATATATAAAGAAAACTTTATTAGTATAAATGGCTAAACCCTCTGTGAAGCCCACCTGACTCCCATTAAAAAAGGCCGCATCCCCCTCTCGGAAGATACAGCCGGTATACTTGCTTCTCTATTAATAGTAGCTGCTGTTCTCGACAAATTCGAATTCAAAATCAGCAATGCGCACGATTGTGCCTTCGACAGCGCCGCGTCTGCGCAGCTCGGCGTCCACACCCATGTGACGCAAAGTACGGGCCAGCCTAAGAATGGCATCATGTGTGCTTAGCTGCATTCTCTTAATCATCCGCTCAATCCGCGGACTGTTGACTACAAACGCCTCGTTGTCACGGGTAATCGTGAATGAGTTATCCTCTTCTGCTTCCAGCTTATACACCTTGCGCTCTTTGCCAGCGACTTCTTCAACCACCGGAGCCACAGGAATACTGTCAAGAATATCTGTAGCACGGTAGAGCAGCTCCTGAACGCCCTGACGGGTCAGGGAAGAGATCGGCATAATCTCAAGGTCCGGACGAAGCTCCGCGACACGCTCACGGAAGGAAGCCAGGTTCTCCTCGGATTCAGGCATATCCATCTTGTTCGCCGCCACGATCTGCGGACGGTCAATCAGCGCCGCATTGTACTGCTTCAGCTCATCGTTGATCAGTACCCAGTCTTCAAAAGGATCACGGCCTTCCGAGCCGGACATATCCACGACATGAATGATGATACGCGTGCGTTCAACGTGGCGCAGGAATTCATGTCCCAGGCCCACCCCTTCACTCGCGCCTTCAATCAGTCCAGGCAGATCCGCCATTACAAAGCTGCGGCCGTCTCCAACATCCACTACACCCAGATTCGGGGTAATGGTGGTAAAGTGATACGCTCCGATCTTCGGCTGGGCAGCAGATACGACCGACAGCAGTGTAGATTTACCCACGCTTGGGAAGCCTACAAGGCCTACGTCGGCCATGACCTTCAGCTCCATGACGATGTAACGCTCCTGACCTTCTTCCCCATTCTCAGCCAGCTCCGGCGCGGTATTGTTCGCCGTCGCAAACCGGGTATTCCCCCGGCCGCCTCGGCCGCCGCGGGCCACTACAACCTGTTGTCCATGACGGGTTAAGTCGGCAAGGATCTCCTGGGTATCATCATCAATCAACACCGTTCCAGGTGGAATCCGCACGATCATATGCTCGGCGTTCGCCCCATGCTGACTCCTGTTGCGGCCCTTGATTCCCTTATCGGCCTTGAAGTGCCGCTGATAACGGAAATCCATCAGGGTACGCAGGCCTTCGTCTACACGGAAGATTACATCTCCCCCACGGCCTCCATCACCACCGGCTGGACCGCCATCCGGTACATACTTCTCACGGCGAAACGCTACGAGACCATCCCCGCCGTCGCCGCCTTTTACATAAATCTTAGCCTTATCTACGAACATAAATGTTCACCTTCCTTACATCTCCAGCGGTAACCGCAGTTCCATATAACCCTTAGCAGGCTGAACCTGCTCCGCCTTCATGATTTTTCCTTGTACTATATTATAAATTTGCCCCTGAAGCAGTTCGGGATTATCTTGCTCTCCCTCACCTTTGAAAGAGATCAGAATGTCCCTTCCCTCCTGTGAAAAGCTGAGCTCAAGCTTCCGCGTGTCTCCATGCTGTGTTATTCCGCTGTACTGGTACGCCCTGACCGTCTGCATAATTACTGAAGTCAGCTCAACCCCTACCTCAGGACTCAGCTTGTCCTCCAGCTGGAGCCCTTCCTCCACCTGTATGTCCAGCTCCAGACTGCTTCTGAACGTACGGAAGGATTGCAGATAGAATACCAAGGAAGGCACTCCTAACTTGGCTATACGGCTGTCGAGCGCAATACGCTCCTTTATTCTTTCCACACATTGTACGGATTTATCAGGCTTGCCCAGCTGGATATATCCGTAAAGCACCTGCAGATCATTCATCCAGTCATGACGATGATGATTCAGTGTCCGGTTTGCCGCCTGCTGCAGAGTGTTCTCCTGTATACGCAGTTCCTCTTCATATTGACGCCGGTTGTAAACAAAGCTGAATGCAAGCACTCCGGCTACCCAGACTCCGAGCAGCAGGCATGTGAAAAGGGAGGTTTGCCAATACACGAGACCTAAAGGAAACACTGCGGATAACATGACTGCCCAGACCTTACTTTTCCAGGATTTCATTCTTTCTCCCCGTCCCTTGGTTCGCAAAATTGATTCCAATGTAAGCACTGCTTATCTTGCTTCATATTCACCATTTCCCAGTATAACACAGGCTTTCTCCGCAATCACCAGAATCCCCCACAAAGTGAGGCTTAAGCTTCGATGCTTACTCAGGTACTTTGCGTGGACCCTGAAACAATTTCAAAAAAAGCCCCCGGCACTGATGCCGGAGGCTTCTCATCTTCATAGGTTCCGTAAGCTTACGCTTCCAGTGCCGCTGCTACCGGAGCGACATCCACCGGATACACGCTCACTTTTTTGCGGTCGCGTCCCCAACGTTCGAACTTCACTACGCCGTCCACAAGTGCGAACAGTGTGTCATCTTTACCGATGCCCACGTTCGTGCCCGGGTGGATTTTGGTTCCGCGCTGACGAACCAAGATGTTGCCGCCGGTTACTGCTTGACCGTCAGCCCGTTTCACGCCAAGACGCTTAGAGTGGGAATCACGTCCGTTCTTTGTGGAACCAACACCTTTTTTCGATGCGAATAATTGAAGATCCAATTTCAACATGTTGTCAACCTCCTTCTTCAAATGATGACTTCCTGTATCTGAATATATTTCCTGTAGGATTTAGCAATATCCTTGAGCATCAGCACCATGGATTCCAGCAAGAGCTGTACCTTGGCGGAAACTTCGGGATCATTCACGGGAACTAGAGTTCCGCTTAAGAATCCATCCTTCATCGAAGTATCCAGAACCACTCCGGTCAGGCTCTCAATCGCATTCACAGTTCCAACGGTAACCGTCGAAACACCCGCGCAGACGATATCCCTGCCATTCCTTGCGTATTCCGCATGCCCCTTGACGGCAAAACCGACAATGACACCCTGAGCAGAAGCCCGTGTAATCCGCACGTTAATCATTAACGCACCTTCTTACGCTTGAATCTTCTCGATAGTTACTTTGGTGTACGGTTGACGATGGCCTTGTTTCTTGTGGTAGTTCTTCTTAGGTTTGTATTTGTAAACTACAACCTTATGTCCCTTACCATGCTTCTCGACTTTGGCTGTTACAGACGCGCCGCTTACCAGCGGAGTTCCTGCAGTCAAACCACCTTCGTTAGAAACAGCCAAGACACGGTCAAACGTTACGCTTGCGCCGTCTTCAGCTTCCAGCTTCTCAATGAACAAAACATCGCCCTCTTGGACTTTGTATTGTTTACCGCCAGTTTCGATAATTGCATACATTGTACTTGCACCTCCTCATGTCTCAGACTCGCCTAGTCAAGGTGGCAATCCCCGGAGGAATTACGCTTCATCTACCCGATCGGAGCGGTTACAGCATGTGCAGGAATGGAACAACCAAACACATACTTGAAGATATTATCATACATATCAGCCCAAGTCAATATCCCCTCACAAAAATAGAGCTTTGGCTCCGATCTTCACTTCCCTACTCCAGCCAAGTCCCAACCTTGCCTGTACCGCCGCAGCACTGGCAGATTACCGGGGCAAATCCGGCGGAATCATGTCTGGCCTTCTTACGGGTCATCTCCAGCAGACCGAGATGGGTCCAGCCGAGAATATGCGTCTTGGTCCGGTCCCGGCTGATAATGCTCTCCAGCTTGTCCGTCACCTGCCTGCGGTGCTCTTCCCGCTCCATATCAATGAAATCAACAATGATAATACCGCCCGTATCCCGGAGCCGGACAAGCCGCCCGATCTCCTCCGCAGCCAGCAAGTTAGTCCGTGTTACAGTATCTTCAAGGTTGGTCCCGCCAGTGTACTGTGCTGTGTTAACGTCAATCACAGTCAAGGCTTCTGTCTCGTCCCAGATCAGCGTAGCGCCGCCTTCGAGGATGATTTTACGGCTGAAGCTCTTGTGCAACTGATCCGTCACCCCGTAAGCAGAGAAAATGGGCTCCTGTCCCCTGTAGAATCCCACAGGCTTGTACCCTTCAGGAGCCATATCCGTCAGGAAAGCTTCCGCTTCCTTAACCGCCTTAGCCGAATCAATCAACAGCTCATCACGCTGCGGATTGAAGGCATCCCGGATGAACCGCTGGACGATGCTCAGATCACAGTGCAGCAGAGCCGGTGCCTCCACTTCCTTGGAACGCCGGGTAATCACTTCCCACTGCGCCCGCAGAAAAGCCAGATCTCCCTCCACGGCCTCCACCGGCTCATCCTCGGAGACGGTGCGCATAATGAGTCCTTCCTCACCCTGGCGCAGCCGCTCGCCTATGCCTTTAAGCCGGCTGCGCTCGGATTCCCGGCATATTTTCTTAGAGACCCCGACATATTCGGCAAAGGGCATGTACACCATCCAGCGTCCGGGCAGCGTATAATGCGTGGTTACCCGCGCGCCCTTGCCGCCCCGCGGTTCTTTTCTCACCTGAACAACAATCTCCTGACCGGGCTGCAGCAGCGTCTCAATCGAAGGCTTGACGGCCGGCTGCTTGTCCAGATGGGGATGCAATACATCGTCTACATATAGGAACGCATTCTTTTTCTGTCCGATATCTACAAAGGCCGCCTGCATACCAGGCAGCACATTCATTACCCGGCCTTTATAATAACTCCCGACCAGACCCTGCTGCTGATCGCGTTCAGCCGCATATTCCACCAGCCTCCCGTTCTCCAGAAGTGCCATTCGGGTAATATGCTGTGTACAGTGAACGATCATTTGTTTCATGGCTTCACCTCTGGTTTGAATCAATCTCGCTTGTTACTTTCCGAAATACGAAGCAATCAGTCGCTGCTCCGGCACAACGGCTACGATATCCCTATCGTTGTTCATCACATAGATATAATGATAATGGTTACGTTTAAATAGACGCAATATCTCATCCAAAGGTTTCGCGAGCGAGGCAACTATTGGGCGGGCAATGTTCTCCGCCACTAGATACCGCTCATAAATCCGCTCACGGTTCATCAAAAACCCGACAAACCGATACGGCAAATTGCGCTGGTCCGTCCAATTAGAATAGAGCAGAAACGCTCCGATCATGAGGAGGTTAAGCCGGAGACCATCCCCGTTCCCAAGCGGAAGCAGAGCGAAACCTATCACAAGCAGGCTGGCCGCAATGCTGACTCTGCCGGTCCACAGCAGCGTGTAATAATACGGAAGCAGCAGACTCAGGGCTGCCTGAAGGATTTTGCCGCCGTCCAGCGGAAGCACCGGGAGCAGATTGAACAGAGCGATCATTGCATTGGCTCCGATAAAATAATCCAGATAGGCGATATTTCCATACTCCACCTGCTTAAGCGCCAGCGCCATCAGAATCATAATTCCGTTCTGCAGCGGACCGGCCAGGGCAATCCCGATCTCACGGACAGCCGTAAGCCGCCCATGATCCTCTATAACCGCAACGCCGCCGAAGGGCAGCAGCTCCACCGATCTGACGGTAATGCCGGCCAATAGCGCCGCACATACATGTCCAAGCTCATGAATGAATACGATCAGGAACAAGGTGAGCAGCTCCAGAAACTGTCCGGTAAGCACGGATACCATGAGAATCAGCACGAAGAGCGGATGCAGTGACAATTCAATGCCGCAGACCCTAATCAAACGATACCACTTCGGCCGGATCAATATAAGTCTTGTCTTTCATAACTGCAAAAAATAGCAACGGGACCCGGGCATCCTCCATCCCCTGAATCCAGCCTATTTCGTCTCCGCTCTGTACCCAGTCATCCACCGCGAGCCGTGTCCCGCTCAAATGACCGTATTCTGCCGTGATCTCCCCGGTGTGGCGGACCGTAATACGGATGCCTCCCCGGGCTTCCTTCGAAACGGCCAGGATACGGCCCGTATCTACACTTTTCACCGTGATGCTGGCACTTGAATCGTCTGCCGGTATAATTTCAATGCCATTAAGCGTAGTAGCAAAGGGACGTACAATGCTTCCTGTAAGCGGAGCGCTAAGCTCATGAGCGGCTGTCACCTTCTCCGCTGGTACCTGTTCATCTCCGAAAATGGGAATGAAGGACGGGGCTCCATTGAAATGTTCCTCGTACCACACCTGTGCCGCTGCAAAATCCATATCATTGCTGAGGATGTCTGTAATAAAGTACTGCGCCTTCACTGCCCACGGCTTCTGCACGGCAAAAATGCCCCATACAGCGCCGAAGACCAACAGACTGGCCACCGTCCGCCGCAGCAGACCAGCACGGAATCCCTGCCCCGGTCCCCTGCCATCTCCATCTTCCCAGTGATTACGCTGCTGTTTCCACATCGTCTCAGGGTCAGGCTCAGGAGAAGAGTCAAATTCATTCCTGTCCCCAGCCCCCCATTCTCTGAATGAGGGAGGACTGCCTGGCAGACGGAACCGCTCTGATGCTGGTGCTGCCCCGGCTGCCGGCTTCTCCTCCAGCAGATTTTGTATACGTTTCTTGCGGCGGTTCTTGGACTCTCTCGGGTATTTCATATTGATCCCTCCGGCGGGCTTGTTTTACTTCCATTTTATGAGTGGCGGAAGCCGCTTTAGAACAAGCCCTGTCCAAGTTACTGCACAACAAAAATAAGCCCGCCGGTGATTTCTCAGCAGCGGGCTCTTAACAGAAGATTGTCATGTATAAGTGCGTGGCCGGGATTCAGCCCATTCCAAAAAATTTCTTAAACTTTTTGAAGGCGCCCGTCTTCTGATCAAGCTGCATCAGCGGCACCGCATCGCCAAGAATACGCCGGGCAATATTACGGTAGGCTATCGCAGCTAAGGAGTCCGGGTTCATCACGGTGGGCTCGCCGTTGTTCGCCGCCCGGATGACCTGTTCATCATCGGGTACAATCCCGATCAGATCGATATTAAGCACCTGCAGAATGTCTTCAATATCAAGCATGTCCCCTGACTTGATCAAGGTCTGACGAATCCGGTTGACCACCAGCTTCGGAGATTCCACCGATGACTGCTCCAAAAGACCGATAATCCGGTCCGCATCCCGCACCGCAGCATGCTCCGGAGTGGTGACGACAATTGCTTTGTCGGCACCGGCAATCGCATTGCGGAAGCCGTGCTCAATGCCGGCCGGACAATCGATCAGAATATATTCGTACTCTTTCTTGAGCTCCAGAATGATATCCTTCACCTGCTCCGGTGTAACTGCAGTCTTGTCCTTGGTCTGGGCAGCGGGCAGCATGTACAGCTCATTGAAGCGCTTGTCCTTGACCAGCGCCTGATTCAGCCGGCAGCGGCCCTCTGCCACATCGACCAGATCATAGATAATCCGGTTCTCCAGCCCCATGACAACATCCAGATTCCGCAGTCCAATGTCCGTGTCCACCAGACATACTTTTTTGCCCTGCAGGGCAAGTGCGGTCCCAATGTTGGCTGTTGTAGTTGTCTTGCCAACTCCGCCTTTACCCGAGGTTACGACAATCGCTTCTCCCATGGAGGCTACACCCCTTTAAACACATTTAAATCCTGACGTAACTTCACTATATTATGAATTTTGTCGATTTGCATAGCACCGCCTGATAAATAGGCAAATTCCATACTGCTCTCCCGGGTTCCCCATTCATCCGGCGGTCTGCTAATAATCTCAGCAATCCGGAGCTGGGTAGGCGCTAGGAGAGAAGCGGCAATAATGGCCTCCTGGTTACCGTTGATTCCGGCGTGTGCCATTCCTTTGAGTGCTCCAAGAATATAGATATCTCCTGAACAGGTAATCGTGCCTCCCGGATTCACATCGCCAAGGAACAGCAGATTGCCCTCATGATGCAGCACCTGGCCCGAGCGGAGCATTCCGCTCATCATGAACAAGGCTTCCGTATCCTTCTCTTCAGGATCTTCAATAGCTTCAACCGAACGGATTAACAGATTTCCCTGACTCTTGAGGATCTCCAGTACCGCTTCTTTATCTTCTTCAGTAACAGCACGGTTGCCCAGCTTAATATCCACATGCACAATCGGTCCGGTCAGAATATTTTGATGGCTGTGCTCCAGCTTGTAGCGAAGCTCGCTTAAGAGATCTTCAAAGGGACACTTGTCGTCTAGCAGGAATACCAGGCCATCCTTGATGCCCTTAATCCTTACGTGCTTGGATTTAACTGTCATATGCCTGTCCCCCTATCCTCATTCATTCGTGCCGGGCCGGGCAAACTCCTTCTTTGGGCGATAAGAAAATACCGCTGCCACTTAGGCAGCTTCCTCATCAAGCGTCTCTTTCTTCAGCAGCTCCAGCTGTCGCCGGAGCGGAATGTAGACAAGCAGGCCTGCAGCAAAATGAATGAGCATGGTAGGCAGCATATAATGCAAGAGCGCCCAATTATATGGCTCCTGGCTTAGATTAAACACATTATAAATGGCAAAAAGAATACTGTCCTCCAGCAGACTGCCCAGCAGCACCACTGTCATCATGAGCGGCAGCGGAGCGCGGGGAATCTGGAATATCAGCCCGATCAGGTACGCAGATAAACCCATAGCGAAGGAATGAGCACCCAGTATGCGGCCATAGAAGACCACATCATGCAGCATACCGAACGACAAGCCCAGAATAAGTGCAGTATGCCGGTGATGGTATACCGTTACAAACAGAATGACGATGAAGACGAGATTAGGAATAATCCGCATCTGCCAGCCGTCAGGAATCAGCCAGGGAAGCACTGTGCCTTCCAGAATAAATAAAATGAATAACAAAAGTACCAGGACAGGTCTGCGCATCCTCACTATTCTACACGCTCCTCCGTATAGACAACGAAGAGTTCCTTCCAGTCCTGGAATCCTGCCGCCGGCTTGATAATCGCTGTAGAGGTGAACCCGTATTGTCCTACCTTGACTTCTTCCACCTTGCCGATTGTCATTCCACGGGGATACATCCCCCCGCCGCCAGACGAAATAATCATATCACCCTCGGCAATCGGATCGCCTACGGGGATTTTGTTCATCAGCAGCATTCCGGTCTGCTGGTCGTAGCTCTCAATCATCCCAAAGGTCTTGCCTTCCTTGTTAACAGCGGTTGCCGATATAGGAGGCTGTGAGTTGGGGTCTTTGCTATCCATCATTGTCATCAGTTTCACAGTAGAGGTAAATTTACTTACATTACTTATGACTCCTACAAGGCCCTCGACAGAAGTTACAGACATATTCAGCCGGATGCCATCCTTCTCCCCAAGATCAATGACAAGGGTATTATTGCCTGATTCTGTCGTTACACTGACAACATTGGCGATTAGATATTCATATTTATACATGTTTTTTTGGGCTTCCGTAAATTTAAGATCCTTTTTGTAGCCCTCATTCTCAGCTTTAATAAAATTTAACTGCGCCTTATCCCGGGCGTACTGTGCAGCGAGAATCTTAAGCTGCTTGTTCTCTTCGGCCAGCTCATTCAGAGTGCCGATATCTTGGAAGAAGCCCGCTACGTATCCAGCGGGCTTGTAGAACAATTTCTGCACGAATCCGGTCGTATCTCTGAGGAAGTTCTCCGGCCAGGACAGGGTCTTTCTCTGCCCCAGGCTGAAGCCCATCAGAACGATAAACGTAACCAGCGTAATCAGCAATATAAACAGTCGTTTATTGTTAAACAGCTTGAACAATCTCGAGCACCCTCTAATAACCGTATTTCTCCAACCTCAGGGATTGACGTTCACAGTCCGCATGTTCCTAGCGTTTGGAGCGGAGACCCGAACTGCTGCGGCTCTTGAACAAGTGGATATTCTCCAGCGCCTTGCCTGTGCCGATCGCAACACAGTCCAGCGGATTCTCGGCCACAATCACCGGCATTCCGGTCTCGCGCGCCAGCAGCTTGTCCAGGTTGCGCAGAAGCGCACCGCCGCCCGTAAGCACAATGCCGCGGTCCATAATATCAGCGGCCAGCTCCGGCGGACATTTCTCCAGCGTAACCTTCACGGCTTCAACAATCGCATTCACAGTATCGGACAGAGCTTCGCAGATTTCATCGGAGGTAATGGTCAGCGTCTTCGGCAGACCGGTTACCAGATCGCGTCCGCGGATCTCCATCGTCTCAGCCTTCTCAAGCGGCAGGGCAGAGCCCACATCCATCTTGAGCTGCTCGGAGGTGCGTTCACCGATCATAAGGTTATACTGACGCTTGATGTATTGGATGATAGACTCATCCGCATCATCCCCAGCCACGCGTACAGAACGGCTGGTAACAATACCGCCGAGTGAGATTACAGCAACCTCGGTAGTTCCGCCGCCGATATCTACAACCATACTGCCGGTTGGTTCCCATACCGGAAGATCTGCACCGATGGCAGCAGCAAATGGCTCCTCGATAATGTAAGCTTCCCGTGCTCCGGCCTGCTTCGTAGCATCCTCTACCGCACGTTGTTCAACGGCTGTAATTCCGGAGGGCACACACACCATGACATTCGGATGGCGCTGGAACATCGAGCGCTGCTTCTGGGCCTGGCGGATGAAATATTTGATCATAGTTGCTGTAGTATCGAAATCAGCGATGACCCCGTCCTTCATTGGTCGGATGGCACGGATGTTGCCCGGCGTGCGTCCGATCATTTTTTTGGCAGATTCCCCTACGGCTTCAATCGTCTTGCTATCTGTATTAATGGCTACCACGGACGGCTCTCTGACAACGATCCCTTTACCGCGCACGTAGACAAGCGTATTCGCTGTCCCCAAGTCAATTCCTAAGTCTTTCGTAAAACCACCTAACATCTTGTATGCTCCTTTTCCATGTGAATCTAGACAATTGTATTACATGTAGCCTTTCTCTTTCAAACTTACGTAGCTGCTGTCTCCGATCACCAGATGATCCAGTACATCAATGCCGACAATTTCGCCTGCCTGCATCAACCTAGAGGTCAGGGAGATGTCTTCAGGGCTCGGCGTAGGATCACCACTCGGATGATTATGTGCGCATATAATTGCTGCGCTGCTGCATTTCATGGCTGCCCGGAACACCTCGCGGGGATGCACAATGGAGGCATTAAGGCTACCCATGGACAATGTTTCCTGCGCAATAACATGATTCTTCGTATTCAGGAACAGGCAGATAAAATGCTCCTTCTGCAAATAACGCAGCTGTTCGGTCAGAATCTCCGCCGCGTCCTGGGGACTGCGGATAATGACCGGTTCGGTAAGCCGGGAATTCGCCATGCGTCTTCCCAGCTCTATGCCTGCTTTGAGTTGCACGGCCTTGGCAGGGCCGATGCCGTTGATTGTTGTCAATTCTTCAATGCTCAGATCCGCCAGTCCGCGGAGACCGCCTGCATGGCTCAAGAGCCGCTGGGCGATAAGAAGGGCAGATTCACGGTGCGCACCTGTGCGCAGCAGAATAGCCAGAAGCTCCGCTTGACTTAATGATTCCGCCCCATAATGCATCAAGCGCTCTCGTGGTCGTTCTTCATGGGGGAGGTCACGCAGCATAAATGTTTGCGACTCCATCCCTAACCTTCTTTCTTCGGCTACCCTTACCGGTTCAGCACCGAAATGCCAAACCCGGACAACATACCGCTCAGCAGTGACAGCGGCAGCCCGACCACGTTAAAATAGCAGCCTTCAATTTCTTCCACCAGGGTGGCTCCCAGTCCTTGTATCGCGTAAGAGCCGGCTTTGTCGGCAGGCTCCCCGGTCGCTATGTAAGCGGAGATTTCCTCTTCGCTCATTGCTCTCATAGTTACAGAGGTTACCCTATGATCTACCAGGGTACGTCCCTCTGCGGAACCGATGCAGGCCACCCCGGTGTATACCTGATGCGTCCGGCCTTGCAGCATGCCCAGCATTCTGGCGCTGTCCTGCTCATCCGCTGGCTTGCCGAGCACCATTCCGTCAAGCACAACAATCGTGTCGCTGCCGATGATAACGGCATCACGGTCTCCGGCAACAGGAATCACAGCTTCTGCCTTACGCAGAGCCAGATTCCGTACAATAGCTTCAGGGCTCCATTCGGGCGGTGTACTCTCATCAGCATCGCTGGACAGCACCTCGAAAGGCAGTCCAAGCGAGGCTAACAGCTCACGCCGCCGCGGCGAACCTGAGGCCAGAATAATATGCCGCGAATTGTCATGCTCCACTGTAATTACGTCCCTTCCTGATGCTGCCAGCTAAGGCTACAGCCTGCGGTACAGCCATACGGCTGTAATAATTCCGGCAAGACTGAGCAGGCACAGTTTCAAATGGATTGTGATGTCATAGGTTATGATGTCTAAATCGGCTTGCGGCGACCACTTGAGAACAGTCGAAGCTGTAAGAAAAGACAGAGCTTGTACAGGTTCCAGCAGCTTGGCAATCCAGGCTCCGGCCAGCCAGCCTAGAATAAGAAATAACAGCAGTGTTCCTACATTTTTCTTCTTCATTCAAGTCTTCCCTCGCCATTTTTTGACACCCTAATTATTATACGGTGAAACGGAGTGCAATACAAACTCAAAATCCATCCAGGGAATGTTTACCACGTAAGCAGCCTGCGGATTTTATCACACCACAGGATTACCTCTGGAAATATAGCAATCCCCCGCCGGGCATACGCCTGGTACGGGGGATCATTTATTAAGCCTATAGTCAGCGGCGCTTTACGCCTCAGTTGTCAGCTCATGGCGGACAACAGGCTTTTCTGGCCGGTCAGGAAGCTCATCATGGCCTCCTGCACCTCCCAGAGCAGCCCCTCCGCTTTATTCTTGCTGTATTCGTTCAAGGCGGCTATTCCCTGGCTCATGGATTTCTCCAGCCCGTCAGCGATTCTCTGCCCTTCCGGGGTCAGGCCCGGCTCCAGCGCCTTGACCGCCTGGGTCCACTGCATATGGAGATCACTTACCTCTCCGCCAGCGTTTCCGCTGCTCCCCCCGCCAAGCAGGGAAGCAGACAAGCTGCTCAGCTCGCTTAACAGCTTGCTGCTGAGTGTGAAGTAACTGTCCACCGCCACCGCCGTTCCGGTATAACGGACCTGATTCACAGCTGGCAGGGCCACTTCTCTCACGTACAGCTCGATGCCCTGCCCCTTTAGGCCATTGCTGAGCAGCTTGGCCTGCTCACGATCAGGAGACATTCCGGCGTACACACGGTTGCCGTCTGCCGGGTCAAGACCTGCGGCAAGGCCTGCGGCCAGCAGCTCCTGCCGGGCCTGCTCCGCTCCTGCCGGTGTACTGAAGACACCATATTGCAGTAGATAATAGCTCTGCGGGGCAACCTGAACCGGAATTTGTGCGATCACCGCTTCTCCCATCTGCTCAGCAGGCACACCCGTTATGTCTGCCGGTGTACCGCCGTTTGCCGCCGTTTGCCCCTGAGTGATTCCCGTCTTAACCGCCGCATTGCCGGCAGCTTTACCATTCTCTCCCGACCCTCCTATGATGAACGACAGGGCTGCGTATCCGAGCAGAATTCCCGTTCCCAGTGCTCCAGCGATGGACAGTGCGAACTTCCACCAATACGAGGGGCGGCGGGTATGATAAGAGCCGCCGTAGCTATCCCCTTGAGCGCCGGATTGATCATAACTGTCTGTAGCAGATTCACGGTTATCGTCATGCAGCGGGTAGTAGTCATCTGCTGAATGCAGTCCTTCTTCATCTGACCCTCCATAGAAGGAATGCTCCTCCGAATCTTCACTCTGTTCCCATAGATTCCTTGCAGAAGCAGGACGGACAACAGAATACAGCCCCAAATCATAGTTATCCTCAGGAGCTTTCATTTTCCGGCGGCCAGAGCCTGGGGGCTTCATGTAAGCTGCCTCTACTGACCGGGGCAACTCCACCTTGGCCAGATCCACAATATATTCATCGGCCTTGGAATAGGAGGATGTCTTAACTCCCCCGCGCTGGACCTTGTCAGTCTCCTTGTCCTCCAGAACTATACCGGTTTCGTTCACCGCCCGGCGCTCTACCGTCTCTGTTCGCTGTCTACCCTGGTCCCCGTCGAAGCGGAATGTCATTCTTCCGTTATTCAATACCCTCACCTCGCGATCTTCAGTTCTATACTGATAGATATGAAAGATGCGAGAGAGATATGCTATTTTAATATATTTACACCAGACTAAGCAGCTTCGCCTTCACACCGTCTGCGGCATAATGTTTGCTGAGCGTCCGGTAGGCCTGATTAGCAATAATGGAGCCAAGCTCCGGCGTCGTTAGCAGCCTGATCAGATGATCGGCAGTGCCAGCCGTTGTTCCTGCCAGCAGAATATTTCGCCCCGGCTCGCAGATCAGCTCCTCCGAGCCCTTCAGGCTGCTGACCACCGGAGTACGGAGGGCCCAGGCCTCCAGAATGCTGCTCTGACTCCCGCAGTCCTCGCAGCATGAGGTAACCACAGCTCTGGCCATGCGGATATAATCAGCTGTCTGTATAGCTTCGCTGATGATTAGAATAGAAGAGTCCTTCTGGACGACAGCTGCGACCTCTGCATGCACCTCACTACTGATAATGCAGCAGCGGATATCCGGCACTGCCGCCTGAATCAGCGGATATACCTTCTTGAAGAACAGCAGTGCTGCATTCTTACCGTCAGTGGAATGCATGTCCCAGTGCAGAACAATGGAGTTATCCTTGACAGTATCTCCGGCAGCCGCATAAGGAGGCTCGCTCAGATCAATGTACGGCGGAACTACATGCACCTTGCCTGCATCAGCAAAGGATACCGCCTTAAAGGACAGTGCCTCTTCTTCTGAAGCAGCCAGCAGCAGGCTGGTCTTGTTCATTAACCGGCGCTCTTCCCGGCGGATCAGCGCATCATTCAGTTTGCGGTAGCCTGTGCTGATTCCCCGCTTGCCAGCCGCCCGGCTCTGCACCCGTATGCCACCGGCACGGCGAGCGTCTGTGACGATAACGGCTCCGGGAAGCAGTGAGGCGACCAGATCCAGCCCATTGCCGAGCATCGCATACGAGACAAACACATGGCTGTAGTCGTGCTGGCTGCACATCTCGGTAATTACTGCCCGCAGCGACTTGTCATTGCCGATCACCGAGGCATCCTTGCGGAGCCTGTTCAGCGGAAACAGCAGGCTTCTGCGGGTGGACGCAGGCCGCTTCACCTGATGCACGGTCAGGGCAGGACTGCGCAAAATCTGCGTCTCGCGGCGGTGGTGGCAATACTCCAGCAGATCAATGTCAAACCGCTCCAGCAGCATATCAAGGAAATTTTTTGTTCTGATGTCTCCCTCCCGGTCTTCCGGCGTGTGACTCCGGGCGGAAAGGAACAACATTCTCTCTCTCATGGCTATAGCTCCTTGGTTCTATGTAAATGTGTATGAATGTGTACGAAACAAAAAAGGCCGGATGACATCCAGCCCAGAAATGTGAAACTTTCGATGTAGATCTATAGTAACGCAGTCCTCCTGAGAAGGTTGTCGATTTATGGGGAAAAATATTTTTTTACCTTCCCTATCCCTTCAGACCAGACGAAGCAGCTTATCCTTGACACTTTCCGCCTCATAATTTGCCAGCAGAGTCTCGTATGCACGGTCCGCGAGCACTACTCCTCTTTCATGATCCTGAAGCAGCAGTGTCACACTATCGGCAAAGGAAACCGGGTCATCGGCAATCATAATATTCTGTGAATGCTCATAGAGCAGCCCTTCTGCCCCTTTGGAACTGGATACGACAGGGGTCCTCAGCGCCCAGGCCTCCAGAATTTTCAGCCGTGTCCCACTGCCTTCCAGGAGCGGAGCTATGACCACCTGCGCCTTGCGTATATAATCTGCCACACTGTACACATACCCGGTGATGACGATAGAGGAATCCTTCAAGGCCAGCGCCGCTACCTCAGGATGCACATCCCGTCCGACAATATACCACTTGATGTCCGGTACCCTTGCCTTAACCAGAGGATATACCTCACGGTAGAAGTAGAGGGCTGCGTTAATATTGGGGAAGTAGTTCATATTACCCGGAAGAATAATCCACTTTTCCTTGGACAACTGCGTCTTGGCCCGGTAATCCTCCATGCGTATGAAATTGGGAATGACATGGACTTTCTGCGACTGGCTGGGGGCCAGTGCCTTGAAGGCCAGAGCATCCTCTTCCGAAGTGGTCAGCAGCAGATTAGTCTTATCCATCAGCTTAAGCTCATCCTGGCGCGTCCATACAGCATTAAGGGAATAATAGACTTTGGCGATCCCCTTTTTCCCGCCTGCCAGCTGTGCAGACAATCCGCTCTCGAAATTATGCGCATCGGTAATGATCACAGTGTCAGGCAGGCAGCGCTGTACAATATCGATGCAGCAGCCCAGCAGGCTGTGCGAAATAAATACATGACCATAGGACTTCCGGCTGCAGAGCTCTATAATCTTAGCCTTCATGTCCACATCGACATGGCTCATATAAGAACAATTCCGCCAGGTATACAGGGAACGGAGAAGCGCACTGCGGTAGCTGACCGTACGCTCTACTTCATGTACCGTAAGTGGCGGAAGTTCCTCCGGCGTCCCTGTCTTCCTGGGGTTGGCATAGGTGATAAGCTCCACCTCATATTTGGCGAGCAGAAGCTTCAGAATATTGCCTGTTCTCAGCTTGCCCCCGCTATCCTGCGGATATGGATTCTCTGCGGAAATGAATAGCAACGGCTCCTTCATGGCTTGTTCTCCTACTTTCCATTGATCAATTGCCCTGGACGGCCCGGGACATCTAGGATCTATTACCCAAATTCAGGTTGTACCGTTTCAGCAAAAATAGAAGGATCATATATAGCTAAAAAAAGCGGTCCCCCGGTAAACGGAGAATCGCTGACATTCGGCTTGCTAGCTAACTGCCATTTCTACTTTGTCAAAATACCGGCTTCCGGCACCTTGCCCGGATAGCTGTAATTCCTGACTACACAGTTCCTTCCCCGCTGCTTCGCCTCATATAGGGCGGTATCGCTCAGTTTGTATAGGGTGCTAAGCGGCACGCGTTCCCCGGAGAGAATCGTAATCAGACCAATGCTGACTGTATAGGAGAGCGGCATGCCTTCGACAGTCGCACCAAGCACCGAGCAGCGCAGCCGCTCTGCTATTCTCTCACCGTCTTCCTCATCCGACCTGTGCAGCAGCACCGCGAATTCCTCGCCCCCGAATCTTCCGAAGAGGTCCCCGCTGCCGAGCTCGCGCTCAATTCTGCGGGCGAAATCCTGCAGCACCCGGTCCCCCGTATCATGGCCATAGGTGTCATTAACCTGCTTGAAGTGGTCCACATCCAGCAGCATGAACGAGAAGGGCACCACCTCCTTCGCGGCGGCAGCAATCAGAGGCTGGGCACGCAGCACGAACGCCCTGCGGTTCAAGACGCCCGTCAGTTCATCATACGTCGCCACACGCTCCAGCTCCGCATAGGACTGTTCCCGGGAGAGCAGCATGAAGCCCGCAGTTCCAAGGAACATCAACAGATAGATCCCGGCATAGAAAAAGCTCTGCAGCCATGCCGCTGCAATCGAGCCGGCCGGCGAAAGATAGAACAGGCCGCTGGCCTTACTGAGTAGAGAAAGGATAGCCACGCCGTACAGCATACCCGTAATTTCCTGCAGCGGGGTCTTTCTCACCTTCCAGGATAACAGATAAGCCGGATAGAGCAGCAGAATGGCACCCGTTAGCGCAGATGCTGCGATCAGCCGGGGAACATCCGGATGCAGCAGGTAAAGCAGCAGCAAACCTATCGCCGATATTCCGGCCAGCGCGTAATACCTTTGCTTCATTTGTTCGGAATCGGCTTCCAGCTTCTTCAGCAGGGCCAGAATCTCCGCAGTTCCTGCAGCCACGCTCAAGAGAATAATACTTGGAAGCACGAATGGAAAATCTTGAATTTCCTCTAATAACAGCAGCTGCAGAATAGCGAGCTGCAGAATTTTGGCTGTCAGGAACAGCGGGGTTGTCTTCTCTTTCGGATAACTGGGCCGGTATGCCAGAATAAGCAGAACCGTAAATAGATTGCCGAAAAAAAGACAAGCCAGCAATGTCTTCAAATCCAAGCCGGCTGCCATTATGCCCACCCCTTTGTTTAGCGATATGTATATGTATGATATGTATTCGAAGGTTCGTCTACCCGGACCCTGACCACACGGTCCCGGCCTTCTTGCTTCGCCTGATAGAGTGCCAGATCACAAAGCTTGTAGAGTGTGTTCAAGCTGGTATGCTGTTCGGGCAGCACTGATATTATACCGATACTGACCGTATATCCGCTGGGCAGACTGTGTACAGAAGCCTCCTTAAGTGTCTCCCGCAGCGCTTCCGCCTGATGGCTGCTGCTCTGCGCGTCCTGCCCGTACAGCAGAATGGCGAATTCCTCTCCGCCTACCCGTCCGAACAAGTCGCCGCCCGCAAGCGTACTCTCGGCAGTGAGCGCGAAATCCTGCAGTACAGTATCGCCTGTGTCATGCCCGTAGGTATCATTCACTTTTTTGAAATGATCCAGATCCAGCAGCAGTAAGGTACAATATTCACTCTTCTTGGCGGCAAGCGCCAGCTTCAGTTCGGCTTCCAACAGGAAAGCCCTGCGGCCCAGAATCCCCGTCAGGCTGTCGTAGGTAGCGATACGCTTCAGTTTCTGGTAGGAATGCTCATTGGAGAGGAGGATAAAGGCGGCAAGCCCTCCAATCAGCATCAGGAACATCCCGAGATAATATAAATACTGCGCCGGATTAGCCGTCAGCGGGCCCATATCCGGTTCCACCGCCAGCGCAACAAATGACCTGAGGAGCATCACCGCTGCAATCGCATAAAATACGGCGGCGAGTATCTTCTGGAGCGGAGAACGCTCCGGGCTCGCTGTCAAGCGGCAGCCTGGGTAGAGCACAAACAGCATGACCCATAGCGAGGTTGTTGCGACCCGTATATTGGGATGGTTGAAGAACAGGGCAACGACAACGAAGCTGAGTATGCTCCCTGCCGTGATTACCAGATAATAGAGCTTCGCCCGGCCGTCCAGCATGCCCATCATCATCATCAGCGCAGCAATCTCCAGCCCTCCGCCGGCCAGAATGAGCGCATTGCTCAGAGGTACAGCGATTCTATGGGGAATATAGTCCCACAGCAGAATGGAGCTCCAGAAGATCACCTGAATCCACTTGGAGGCAATGAATAGACTGGAGGCAATGTCTTTGGGGAAGTGGTAGCGGTAAAACGTAATCATCAGGCCGGAAAATAAATTTCCCAGAATGAACAAGTATAACAGCGACTTAATATCAAGCTGAAAGCCCATCAACACACCACCGAACTATGCGGATATACCTGCTCTATCCGAACGATAACATTCACAGCTTATATCGGCAATATCATTGTTAACTTTGAGCAGGATCAACGTGGGCACTCGGGTGGACGCTCTGCTGTTTAAGCGGGATACGAAACAACCAACCATATGGATAATGTCACATAAGTTCTTATCTATTTAAACAAAAAGCAGCAATTCTCCCATAACGGGAAAATCGCTGCTACTTTAACGTTTGATGTTTCGCGAAATATTACCGGTTCTTCAGGCTGTCTGCCAGCGCATAAGCGACCTTCCAGATATCGCCTGCACCCATGGTGATGACCAGATCACCGGGAGCAATACGGTTCTGCAGGTCTGCCAGCACATCTTCCTTAGTCGGCAGATGCCGTGCACCGGCGTTGCTGTTCTGCACAATCAGCTCTACCAGCTTAGCGGAGGTGACTCCCTCTATCTGCTTCTCTCCCGCAGGGGAGTAGATATCGGTAATAATCACTTCATCCGCTTCGCTGAACGCGCGGCTGAACGCATCCAGCAGGAAGAAGGTACGTGTGTAGCGCTGCGGCTGGAACACGGCGATAATGCGTTTGCCGGTTGCCTTGGCGGCGCTGATCGTAGCCTGAATCTCTGTTGGATGATGTGCGTAATCATCAATGACGAGAATCTCGTCAACCTCGCCCAGCACCTGGAAGCGTCTTTTGGCGCCGTGGAACTTCACAATCGCAGCCGCAATGGCTTCAAAGGCAATGCCTGATTTCAGACAAGAAATCACTGCCGCCATAGAGTTATACAGATTGTATTGTCCCGGAATAGAGAGCTCAATACGGCCTAATACCTCAGTTCCATGATTCATGGTATACGATACCTGACGGTCACCGAGGACAATATCAGTCGCTGTATAATCAGCCGTCTCTGATTCGATCCCGTAGCTGATCACTTTACCTTTTACCTTAGGCAGCAGGGATTTCAGATTCTCATCATCCGCACATACGATAGCTGTCCCGTCCTCGCGCAGCTGATTCATGAACTGAACATAAGCATCCTTCAGCTTGCCGAAGTCGCCGCCGTAGTTCTCCAGATGGTCCGCTTCAATGTTCGTAACGATTCCCAGCCAAGGATGGTATTGCAGGAACGAGCCGTCACTCTCATCGGCCTCTGCCACGACGAATTCCCCTTGTCCCGCTTTGGCATTCGTGCCGACATTCATAATCTCCCCGCCGATAATGTAGGTAGGGTCCACGCCGCAGTCTTCCATAACCAGAGCAATCATGGATGAGGTGGTAGTCTTGCCGTGCGCTCCGGCCACCGCAACGCCCTTGCGTTCATTCAGCAGCCGGGCCAGCATCTGCGAGCGGTGCAGAACCGGTATTTTCAGACGCTCTGCTTCCACCCATTCCACATTATCCGCGGCAAGTGCCGTGGAATAGACGACCAGATCCGCACCTTTTACCTGCTCCGCCGTATGCCCGATGAAGACCTTGGCACCTTTTGCTATCAATTTCTCCGTTAACTCCTGGGCAGCTACGTCAGAGCCTGTAACTGTATATCCCATCTCCAGCATCACCCGGGCAATCGCGCTCATACCATAGCCGCCGATCCCTATAAAATGCACACGTTCAGTAGTATCCAACAGTTCGTCACCAGCCTTTTTCAGAATCGGGTTGCCGTAAAAGCGTACTGCGCACATCAGAAATCAAATACAGCGTTCCGGACACAACTGCGAGGTCATCGTCCGCTGTGATCGTCTGCAGCTTCTGCAGCGCTTGGCCCCAATTACGTTCTACTATGATTTCCAAGTTTTCCTTGGCATATTTACTCCGCAGATTTTCTGCGATCGCCTGCAGATCTTCCGCGTCCATTTTCTTACGGAAATCCGGTTCGGTCAGGATGAGCGTATCCACTATAGGCAGTATATGCTTGAGATACGACTCGTGATGCTTATTTGCCAGCATCCCCATGAGCAAATTTAATTTACCGTAAGGCTGGAACTGCGGAAGGCTCTTCGCGAGGCTCTCAGCCCCTTCCGGATTGTGCGCGCCGTCCAGAATAATTCTGGGCGAGGTGCTCACTTCCTCCAGTCTTCCGGCCCAGAATGTGCCGCGGAAGCCCTCCAGCACATCCTCGTCCTCCAGCATGAAGGCCATATACTGCCTCAGCACCTCAAGGACCATCATTGCTCCGGCTGCATTCTGCAGCTGGTGTTCGCCTTTCATGGCAATGTCCAGCTCAAGCCCCCGGAACGGCCCGTTGAAGGTGAAGTGCTGGCAGCCGTCTCTCAGTTCAACTCCGCTATAGCTGAAATCTTCTCCCGCTAAATAGAGTGTCGAACGGGTAGCCGCCGCCTTGGCCTTCAATACAGCTACAGCTTCGGGCTGGCTC
This sequence comes from Paenibacillus sp. FSL R7-269, assembly GCF_000517865.1. Lineage (NCBI taxonomy): Bacteria > Bacillati > Bacillota > Bacilli > Caryophanales > Paenibacillaceae > Paenibacillus > Paenibacillus sp. FSL R7-269. Next base: position 19,375 of record NZ_ASPS01000057.1, on the reverse strand, counting down.
ACACAGCTGACTACAGGAACGCCCGGCTTAATAATCCCGGCCTTCTCGCCGGCAATTAGCGTAAGCGTATCTCCCAGCACATCGGTATGGTCATGTCCCACATTAGTAATGACCGACACAACCGGAGTGACGATATTCGTTACATCCAGCCTTCCCCCAAGCCCCGTCTCCCATACGACTACATCGGGATAACAGACTTCGCCGTAATAGAGAATCGCAAGCGCCGTCGCCACCTCGAACATGGTCGGTGAGCCCAGCTCAGTGCCCGCAATCTCCCGGGCCAGCGGACGCAGCTGATTGGCAAGCGCAAGCAGCGTCTCCTCAGGAATATCCGTCCCGTTGTACTGGAACCGGTTCGTGAACTTCGTGATATAAGGAGAGGTAAAGGTCCCCACCGAATATCCGCTCTGAATAAGGGCCGAGGTCAAAAAGGCGCAGGTTGAGCCCTTGCCGTTCGTCCCGGCCACATGAATGAACTTAAGCTTCCGGTGCGGATGTCCCAGCTTCTCCATTAGAAGCTCTATCCGCTCCAGACCCGGCCGGATTCCAAAAGGAATCAGACTGTTGATCCAGTCTACCGCTTCTGTATAAGAATTTAAGGGAGCGGCAGCGCCGCTCCAGGTGATCTCTTCCATGTCTGTTATCCTCTCAGCTCTGCAATACGGGCCAGCACTTTCTCGCGTCTGTCGGAATAATCCGCCTGCTTCGCCCGTTCCTCTTCGATAACTTTCGCCGGAGCTTTGGCCACAAAACCCTGATTACTGAGCTTCTTCTCCACACGCTCCACTTCGCTGTTCAAGGTCTGAACTTCTTTTTCGAGACGGATAATCTCCTGATCGATATCGATCAGACCGGACAGCGGCAGAAGCAGCTCCGCTCCGGTAACCACGGCGGACATCATTTTATCCGGCGTCTGCGGCGCAAGACCTGCTTCGAACGAAGAGGTGTTGCAGAAGCGCCCGATGTAATTGTCATTGCGGGAAATAATGTCCAGGGTGTCCTGGCTGCCGGCCTTGATGATCAGCTCAACCTTCTTGCTCATTGGCGCATTCACTTCCGCACGGATACCGCGAACAGCCCGGATGATATCCATCAGCAGGTTCATCTCTGATACCGCCTGCGGATTCTCAAGCGCCGCATCGTACTTCGGCCATTCTGCCAAGGTGATGGATTCGCCCTGATGCGGCAGATGCTGCCAGATTTCCTCCGTAATGAAAGGCATGAACGGGTGAATCAGGCGCAATGTGCGGTCCAGTACATAAGCCAGAACAGACTGTGTCTTGGCCTTGGCAGCTGCGTCCGCTCCGTACAGCGAGAGCTTGGCAAATTCGATATACCAGTCGCACAGATCATCCCAGATGAAATTGTAGAGCAGGCGTCCGGTCTCGCCGAACTCGTACGAGTCAATTAGACGCGTAATATCGCGGGAAGTTTCGTTCAGGCGGTGCAGAATCCAGCGGTCTGCTGTGCCAAGCTCTCCTGTAATGTCAATATCTTCAAAGGATACGCCTTCCAGATTCATCAGCGCGAACCGGGAGGCATTCCAGATCTTGTTGGCAAAATTGCGCGCCTGCTCTACCTTTTCCATACGGAACCGCAGATCCTGGCCCGCTGTACTGCCGGTAGTAATCATATAGCGCATGGCGTCAGCGCCGTACTGCTCGATAACATCCAGCGGATCGATACCGTTGCCCAGAGACTTGGACATCTTGCGTCCTTCGGCATCGCGTACGAGTCCGTGCATCAGCACATCGGAGAACGGCTTCTGGCCTGTGAATTCCATGGCTGAGAAAATCATCCGCGCTACCCAGAAGTAGATGATATCGTATCCGGTAACCAGTACGTTGTTCGGATAGTAACGCTGATAGTCACTGCTCTCCCCGTCAGGCCAGCCTAAGGTAGCAAACGGCCAGAGGTTGGAGCTGAACCAGGTATCCAGAACATCTTCATCCTGCTTCAGGTCGGACAGCCCGCTGATGCGGCGCGCTTCTTCTTCATCATGTGCAACTACAAGCTCCCCGGTAGATTCGGAGTACCAGGCCGGAATCCGGTGACCCCACCACAATTGGCGGGAGATACACCAGTCGCGGACATTCTCAATCCAGTTCAGGTACGTCTTCTCGAAGCGGTCCGGCACGAAGTGGACCCCGTCACCGTCCTTCTGTGCAGCGATAGCTGCTTCTGCCAGCGGCTGCATTTTGACGAACCACTGGGTGGACAGATAAGGCTCTACAACAGCCCCCGAACGCTCACTGTGCCCAACCTGATGTACGTGATCCTCAATGGAGATCAGCACGCCTTGCTCCTTCAGGTCAGCTACGATGGCCTTACGGCAGTCGCTGCGGTCCATTCCCTGGTAAGCGCCCGCTTCCTCGTTCATCACTCCGCCTTCATCCATTACGTTGATCTGCGGAAGGTTATGGCGGACTCCCATCTCGAAGTCGTTCGGATCATGCGCCGGTGTAATCTTAACCGCACCGCTGCCGAACTCCTTATCTACGTAATCATCAGCAATAACCGGAATCTCTCTGCCTATTATCGGCAGGACCAGCGCCTGGCCAATCAGATGCTTGTAACGGTCATCTTCCGGGTGTACTGCTACGGCTGTATCGCCCAGCATCGTCTCAGGCCGTGTGGTAGCCACCGTGATATGGCCGCTGCCATCCTTAAGCGGATAACGCAGATGGTACAGATGCCCGTTCACTTCCTTGTATTCAACCTCGATATCCGAGAGCGCTGTACGGGCAGCCGGGTCCCAGTTAATAATCCGCTTGCCGCGATAGATCAGGCCCTTCTGGTACAGCTCCACAAATACCTTACTTACCGCCTTCTTCATTCCATCATCAAAGGTGAAGCGTTCGCGGGAGTAATCGAGGGACAGGCCCATCTTGGCCCACTGGTCATGAATGGTCTGGGCATACTGGTCTTTCCAGTCCCATACCTGCTCCAGGAACTTCTCGCGTCCCAGATCATGGCGGGAAATTCCCTGCTGGCGCAGCTTCTGCTCTACCTTGGTCTGCGTAGCAATCCCTGCATGGTCCGTACCCGGCAGCCACAGGGTATCATATCCCTGCATCCGCTTGGTACGGATCAGCACATCCTGAAGCGTGAAATCCAGCGCGTGTCCGATATGCAGCATTCCTGTTACATTCGGCGGCGGAATCACGATGCTGTAAGGCTCCGCATCCGGCCGCTTGCCGGCTTCGAAGAAGCCCTTCTCCATCCAGTACGCATACCATTTCTTCTCTGCCGCTCCCGGATCATATGTAGTCGGCATGTCGCTCTGCTTGTGATTAGCTGAAGCGGTAGCTTCTACCGCTTCCTGCCCGTTCGGCAGCTCTGCTGCTGCATTGTTGTTATCAGCCATTGTGAACCCTCCACTGTTAAATGTATTGAGTAGCTAGCGGTTTCTGAGAATACAAAAAGGCCCTTCGTCTCAAAGGACGAAAGGCCATTCTTTCGCGGTACCACCTTTGTTTCGCGCCAACAAAAAATAAACCACTGCCTTAAGTTCCCTTGCAGGTTCCTAAAGCTTAGCGCGACACTCATGCAGGGTAACGGCTGCAACCGGCCGCATCCTAACCGGTCTTCATGATGAAGACAAGCTCAGAAGGGCAACTCCGGGGCGACTTCGGGGGCTGCATCCTGCGGGAATTCACACCAATGATAATCCCGCTCTCTGAAGGGCTGACCGCCTACTCTTCCCGTTCCCAGTCTTTAAGCTAGTTATTACTTAGTTCAATAATACATTCAGTGTTATCCCTAGTCAACCAGCATATACACAAAGGGCGCGCAGCAGACGAACCTTGGCGCTTACTCCCCGCTCCAGATCACTTGAACCACATTGAAGCCCTGATTGCTGCCTGTTCCGGGAGCGCCATCCAGCGTAACGGAGAATGTGCTTCCGGCATCAATAATCGAGAAGGCTGAGGCTGAGACTTCCTCGGACTTGGAGGTAGCTCCTTTTTGTACAAAATAGTCCTTATACGTATTGCCGAGCGTCTCCAGACTCTGCTTCGTACGGTAGCTGAAGGTCGCAGACGGCTTGCCGGTCGCCGAGCCTTCGATCAGATCATATATCTTCGCGTCCGCCGGAAGCGGGAAGTCCGCCGGCAGGCTCTTCGGGCGCTTCACAGAATCCGCTGGTGTTCCTGCGGACGAGCCTCCGGAGGAGACAGCCGGAGCAGCCGCATCACCGATGATGACCCGGCTGGTTGCAGCATCATAAGTGACAGCGGTGTTCAGTGCTTCGCCGATAGAGCGTACAGGCAGATAAGTGATGCCGTTGTAGGTAATCGGGGCGAGGGTTTTGCCGTTGCCGTCTTTTGGCGTGTATGCCTGACCATTCACGACGATCCCGATTTTGTTGTTCAGGAGCGCCTTGATCTCCTGCAGATTGCTGGCGGCGTAGACACCGGCCGAGACTGTGAGCGTCAAGCTTAGTGCGGCCGCAGTGGCTGCCACTTTTCTCTTCATGTGAGTGATCATCCTTCCAGAAGTGGTGTACCAGCGCATAGCTGCCTGAATGTGTAATGTATGTAGGCCGGTAGTGACTATTACCCCCGGCTGAACGGTTTGTAAACCAGAAGCGGAGATCTTATATACAGACCGCATAATAAAAATCACTTCATCGCTTCACAAAGAAACAGGAACAGCCCCATCCGTAAGGAAAGGGCTGTTCCTGTTAAGCCTGAATTCTCCGCGCATCATCAATCTCAAGGGATGTATAATACCTGTCCCTCTTCTACAACCTGGCCGGACAGCCGGTTATACATGGTCAGCTCCCGGGTGCTTAGCTGGTATTTCTCGGCTATGGTATCCAGCGTCTCTTCCCGCTGCACGATGCAGAGCCTTACCTTCCGGAACAGCTCCGTTCCGCCCATGCCGCCGATGAACCGGCTCTTCCACGCTGTATCATTGCCGGGCTCAGGGACAGCCTCCGCTACAGAGTCAATATCGCCCGCGAGCAGTTCCTCCTGCTCTCTGTTGGCGCGGCTTGCGCTGAGCAGCGAAGAGAAGGTGAGCGGCTCCTGCTCGGCGGCTCCCGGTTCTTTTTTGCTGCCAAGGGCAACCTTGAGATCCTGCTTCTCTTCCGGGGGAGCCAGAGATTCCGCAGACAGGAAGACCTCATTGTCTGTGGCCTGGATCTCCTCTGCCGCCTCCCCTTCTTCGTTCCCGGCAAACAGCGCAGCAGCATCATTGGCAGCGGAGGTTAGCACCGGCTCAGGCTGCGTTGCGGCATGAAGCTTCGCATTGCCCCAATGATCCACTGTGTTCAAGACGGCGCTGCCTGCCGAAGAAGCCGTATCCAGGCTATGGGTCCTTGCTCTGGGTTCCTTGTCCTTCAGGGGTGTGGAGAGATAGGCAGCGGGCTGGGTGTACGCAGCGTCTTCCGCATACAGCGGCTCAGCTGCAGCCTCAGCCGGATCAGCAGAGCTCTGATCTTCTTCAGAGCCCTCGGACGCCCCCTCGCCATAGGTCCAAAGCGAATTCTCATACAGGGTATCATTCTCCGGACTGCGTAATTTCTCCTCAGACGTATTGCCGTCTCCTGCCTCCGGCGAATACGCTACCGTGTATTCCTCCTGCTGCCAGGCCGGCTGTGCATCTGCACTTCCGATTCCGCGCAGCGAGAGCACTCCGGTAATGTTGACGGTTCGCATTGTCAGCAGATCAATATCGAAATTCTCGATCTCCACCCCTATGTCATCAAGTGAGCTGACCCGGGTCAGCGGAACAGTGATTTCAACGGGAATTGCATGCTCCAGACGTTGTGTAAGGTCATCCTCCCCCCGGTAGAGTCCGGTGAGCAGCAGTTGTCCGTGCAGTTCAGCCCGGTCCTCACGCTGGATGACCTGGATGTCGGGAACCAGCTCGACTTCCTCCAGCTCTGCTATTCCCGGAAGCTCTTCCGAAAGGTGAATGCGTTCATAAATATCAAACCGCAAGCCATGGGACTGGTCAAACACGGGAAATGTCCTCCTTCTTGGCATAATCTATCCCTGAGACAAGCCCAGAGTATAAGCCCAAAATGTTACTCCCCTCATGTATATGCTTCAATCAGGCAGGCATGACAACTTTGCCGCTTCAATTGCGGACAGCGTCTATCCCAGGGGAGAAAGGGCTGTACGTGCATCAGGAATAGAGTAGTGCTGTGGAAGCTTGACACGCAGCGTTACGGCAAGCGGATTCCCCGGACTACACTCGTTAAGCACATCCGCCGGATGAAAAGCTGCCGGCAGCGCACCCGCTCCCGGTTCTTCCTCAAACCGGAGGTAATCCGGAATTGCCGGCCGGCCCGCCCGCAGACTGACCGCTCTCTGGTATACATTCAGCGTACCCGCAGCCATGACATCCAGCGAACGGGTCTGCTCTGCCCACTGCTTAGCCTGGAGGCCGGTGCGTCTTCTCAGTTCCTCATCCCCCAGCAGCTGCTCGATCTGCAGGGCGAGCTGCGCGGCATCTCCGGGAGGAACAATCCAGCCCGTCTCTCCCTGCCGGACCATCTCCGGCATGCCTGCGGTTCCGGCGACAATCGGCGCGATCCCGGCAAGCTGCGCTTCCGTAACCGAGAAGGGCTGCGTGTCCTGAAGGGAGGGCTGCACATAGATGTCGGCTGCCCGGAGTGCAGCCGGAATGTTGTTCAGCTTCCCGGTGAAATGGACCTTATCCGCGATACCCAGCCGGCGGGTCTGCTCCATGAGCTCCTCCAGGAGGCTGCCGATTCCAGCCACCGCACAGATCCACTGCTGACAGCGCTGCTGCAGAATCCCTAGCGCCTCTATCAGCACATGGACGCCTTTGATATATTCAAGACGCCCGGCATACATGATCACAGGGATTCCTTCTGCAAATTGAAGCGGCGGCGTCTCTGCGGCCCGGGCAGCATATTGATGCAGGTCCAGCCCGTACGGCAAGGTATGGATACGTCCTTGGCTGACGCCCAGACTCTGCGTAAGCTGTCCTATCCACTCCGATGAGACCAGAATCTGGTCAGCCGCCTGGGCCCCCAGTGTCTCAAGCTTGCGGAAATATCTCCAGATCGGCCGCTGCTCATAGGCCTCCCGGGTCAGTCCGGGCTCAAGTCCCTTGTACTCATAGTAGGTCTCCTTGGTCAATGCCCCATGAACACTTGCGACCAGCGGAACAGGACGGCGCATGATCCGCCGCAGCGCATAGGAGGCGATAGGGTCCTGGGCATGAATGACATCATATTCCTCCAGCCCAAGCACAGCGGCGCCGCCCTCGAATACGTAACGCCCCAGCTCAAAGCTTAAGATGCCATGCTCCAGATGCAGCGAGGGAAACCGGCCGATATCAAGCCGGGGCAGCAGAAGCGAATAGAACGCTTTTTTATCAAAAGACTCTGTCCGGTTCAGCAGATACAATGTATTGTTCTCCACATGGCTGCCCATCACTGCAACGGAATGGCCCTGCTCGCCCAGCTTCTCTGCCAGCTGCTTCATATACGTCCAAATCCCACCCATATTGGTGAGGCCCCAGTAGGTGACCAGCAATATTTTCATGCATTCCTCTCCCCGGCTTATAGATTTATTTAGAGGCACAGGAGCAGTCTGCTCCACCTTAGCCAGGATAGTATATGAAGGTTGCAGACAGGCGGAAATGGATATATGGTCATTCAATACAAATTTTGAAAATAACTTTTAATCAAGAATCGTCTTTTCGGGTATAATCGGTATAAATCCTGAAAGGAAATTTCCGACATGTCAAAAGCAAGGGTATTTGACCTCTTCCTATTTGTCGCCTCCCTGGCTATAGCTTTCATTCACGCGCATGCTGTAGTCCTGGACGCCACCTATATAAAAGCATTACTGCTATACACTATCTTCTCGAGCATCTACTTCCAATTGCGGATTGTGACCCGGAGCGGGAACTCTACAATCGATTATGCAATCAGCTATACCTCCTCATTCGGGATTTTTGCCGGTCCGCTCGGCACGTTCCTGTTCGAGACGGTATACCGGTTCATCGTATATTTCTATAAAAAGAAAACAAAAACCGACGATCCCGGAGAGTTGCTGGATACCTTCTATAATATCGGCGCGTTCACACTGGGCGGATCTGCTGCGTACTATCTGTATACGGCGCTCTCTCCCCTGGCGGACAAGCTTCCGCTCGGATACTGGCTGCTGTTCCTGCTTGTGGTCTGCGTCACAACCCTGCTGTCCTCCACCTTCCTGGTGCTGACCTTTGCCCTGTCGGGAGATATCAAGACACGCGGTGAAGCGCGGAACCTGCTCCTGCGGAGCCGGAGTCTGCTGGACTTCAGCAAGGTCGCCTTGAGCAATGCTCTGCTGCTGCGGCTGCTGCAAATGGAGAAATGGGAGATGCTGATCGCCCTGTTCGTGCTCAACTATGTTGTCAGTATCTCGTTCTATTCCAAATCACAGAGTGCCCAGCACAAGTATGAACGCGACAAATTCGAGCAGATGGCTTACCGCGACTTCCTGACCGGAACCTATAACCGGGCGCATATGGACAAGATGATGAAGGAGCTGAACCAGAGCGGGGAGTACATCGGAATTGTAGTGGCGGACATCGACCGGTTCAAAAAAATCAACGACACCTATAACCACGCCGTCGGCGACCGGGTCATTGTTCATTTTGCGCAGACGCTGCAGAAGCATTTGCAGGAGGGAGACATCCTGTTCCGCAGCGGCGGGGAAGAGTTCACACTGCTGCTGAGGGACAAGACCTTCGAGGAGTGCAGGACACAGATTCAGGAGATTCTGGACAGCCTTCATGATCACAGCGTAAGTGCAGAATTCGAGGAGCAGATGATCCGCGTGCCATATTCGGCATCCTTCGGACTCTTTTACTATAAGGCTGATCCGGACCAGAAGACTTCTATGGAAAAAGGGTACGTCTACGCCGACCAGCTCCTGCTGGAGTCCAAGAAGCTTGGCCGCAACCGCCTTTCTTACCGGAACGATGTGCAGCTGTAAGCACACGTTCCCGCGCAGGGGGACGGCCTGCGGGGGCCGGGCAGAACCCGCCGAATGTATGCTGTTTTTGGCATACATCCGGCCCGGGCGCCTGCACGGCAGCACATTGCATGCTGTTTTTCGCATACATCACAGCTTCGCGGCGGAGCAGAAACTGCTCCTCATAGTAATATCCCCAATAAGAACAAGAACCGCCCTCCGGCAACCGGAAGAGCGGCTCTTGTTGTTCCTGATGCAGGTGGCTACAGTTCAGCAGCCTTGAAGGTATCTCCACCGGCAATCGTGCCAGAGTTAAAACCTTTATAGAACCAGCGCTTACGCTCTTCGGAGGTGCCGTGCGTGAAGCTGTCGGGCACCACATATCCCTGCGCCCGCTTTTGGATCGTATCATCCCCCACCGCGCTCGCGGCAGTCAGCGCCTCTTCGAGGTCCCCTTCCTCAAGCAGATTCATCCCCTGGGCATGATGGGCCCATACCCCGGCATAATAATCGGCCTGCAGCTCGAAGCGGACCTGAACCTTGTTGAATTCAGTCTCGCTGAGGCGCTGGCGTTCTGCATTCAGCTGCTTGGAAGCGCCCAGCAGCGTCTGTACATGATGACCTACCTCATGGGCAATTACATACGCCATGGCGAAGTCGCCAGGCGCCTTGAACTGCTGCTGCAGCTCATCATAGAAGCTGAGATCGATATACAGCTTGGCATCCCCCGGACAATAGAACGGGCCGACGGCGGAGCTGGCGGTTCCGCAGGCAGAGTTCACGCTGCCGCTGTAGAGCACAAGCGTCGGGTCCTGGTAAGTCATCCCCTGCTCCTTGAAAATATCGGACCAGACATCCTCGGTATCGGCCAGCACCACAGATACGAACTCGGATAGCTCCTTCTCCTGTGCGCTCTGTTCATAGGGGACATTTGAGTTCGTGCCCGAACCGGTTGAGGTCAGATTCCCCATAATATCACCGATATTCCCTCCGCTCAGCAGCGTAACAATCACTATAATCACGATCCCGCTAATTCCGCCGCCGATCAGCTTGCCCCCGCTTCCGCCGCCGCGGCCTCTGCGGTCTTCCACATTAGAACTGCCTCTTCTGCCCTGCCATTTCATGGCCTTCCCCCCAGTTATGAATACTCACGAATACTGATGTCTTTGTACTTATTACTGTTATACCCATAATTGCAGGGGTGCCACTCTCTTGAACAGCGGAGCCGGTCTGGAGACAAATGGAAACAGCATAGCAAAACCCCTCCACAGCCGCAGCCATGAAGGGGTTAACATCGGTTAAATAGATGGAACTGTTAATTATTTTGCAGCTTTGGCTGCGCTTAGAATGGCCTTCAGGTAACCTTGGGTATCCACCAGAGTTGCACCGCTTACAGCATCAACGACTTGCTCTTTGCTTTTGTTAGTCAGTGTAGCTTCAAGGGATTTTATAGTTTTGCCTGTTGCGAATTTCTCGATGGCAGCCAGGTTCTTGTCATAGGATACTGTTGATTTGGCTTCTTCCGTCATGTGCTCACTGTAATATTTGGCGTTGGTCTTCTTGGAGGCCAGTACCATGTTCGGATCTTTGTAGTTCTGGCCGAAATCCTTGTCCGAGTTCGGTACGCCAGTGGCTACATCGGTGCCCAGGAACTGATAATCATCCAGTGAAGCCGCAACGATCACGCCATTCTGGACTACAGCAACCGCTACGGTGAAGCATTTGGTGCCATGGGCAGCCGCTTCCACCCGGCCTACCTTAAGCGGTGCGCTCGCTGCCGAAGTGACATTGTTCAGGGCGCCGCTGTTCCCTACCCCGACAAGTGCCAATGAGATGCCGGCCACGAGCATTAACTTAGTAACTTTTTTCACAAATATTCCCCCAGTTCATCAAATAGACTGCGCTTACATAATATATTTATCAATATATTGGAAGCCCGTCAGTTACAAATGTTACTAGAAATCTGCAAATATATGGATTGTGTATAGATTAGCTGCAGTTTTGTTCGATTGTCACCTTGTCATTCGTAATAATAACCTTGGAATAGCCGGATAAAGTCTCGGTGTAGGAGCATACTCCGACGGTTCTGGAAACATCCGGTTCTCTCGGGTCTGAATACTTCAGGTAAATGCCGCCCTCACCGCTTAAGGTCAGCCGGGGTTTGATTTTTATTGTTTTTCCGCTTTTGAGAATCTTGCCAACTTCGTCTACTGACGCCTCCGCTGCTGCGCTGGTTACCACTCCTGTCTCCAGAATACTCAGCTCAAAGTCTGACTGATTGTCTACCCTCACCTGGAAGCTCTGAAGCTGGGCAACCAGACCCAGTACGCCATATTTATTGTCCAGCTGCACAACCAGCATTATTCCGGCGGTAATCACCAGGGTCGAGGCGGCTAAAATTCCTAACACTCTGCGATTCCATCTCATGCTCACTGCCAAATCATCTCCTCATACTAGTAAGACGGGCTTGAGAGCAGAATTGTATCAGAGGGGAGGCGAGCGAACAGGTAGCTTCAATTAATTAAGTGGAAAAAGGGCAACTGTTCACCAGTAAATCTACGAATATCCGGCAACAGTTGGAAAAACATCACTTATATAAGCTGCAAATGAACACATACGACATATTGAGAAAATTAGATGCCCTAAATCCACTTAACACTTCTCGGAGAGCAATGGGGCGTAAATTAAATAGCATAAATCCACTTATTGTTCGATGTTCCGGCTGGAGGGGAGGTCATGCTGAACAACAACTAAAAGCCGAGCCGCAATCCTCCAGATATTAGAGAAACGCGGCCCGGCTGGGCATAGATTATATTGACTTACCTTAGCTTCACAGAAGAATTACCTTAAGTTCACAGGCCCACTTGGTTAATGGCCTACTCCTGATCTACGCCGCCGATTTGCTGGCGCAGACGGCGCATATCCTCCGGCCAGGGATCAGATACTTCGATCTTGATGCGGGTCCAGGGATGGGCGAAAATCAGCTTCTCGCCATGCAACGCCTGGCGGTCGGAACTCTCCTTCTTCGCCGTGACTCCCAGCTTGGAAGGTGGAGCTGGCTGCTTGCCGGAGACTTGCAGACCAGGGGTAAGGCCTGCCTTCTCCTGCTCTTCAAACCAGGCTGTAATGGCAGACTTCACCTGACCAGGCTTCGTACGCGGGGGCTTCTCATCATATAAAGAGGGAATACCCGCGGTATGCCAGCCCGATCCGCCGTAGAGATCATCCCCGAACAGCGGATGACCCGCATGGCTGAGGTGGACACGAATCTGGTGCGTCCGGCCCGTCTCCAGCTGCAGCTTCACTACGGTTCCGCCGGGCAGGGCTTCACGCCCCACAATCCGTGTTACCGCCGCTTGCCCTCCAGGGGATACCCGTCTGCGCGCCGCATGATGGCGGTCACGGCCGATGGGGGCATCGATCACTGTAAGCTCAGGCGGCACTGCGCCTTCAACAATCGCGGCATACAGGCGGGATACCTTCTTCTCACGCATATCTTCATCCAGCACAAGCTGGGCATATTCGTTCTTCGCATACAGCACGGGTCCGGTAGTATCCTTGTCCAGCCGGTGGATATGGCGGATGGCAATCCCTCCGCCGGAAGCCGCATAATGCGCAGCAACGATATGATCCAGCGTCACCTCGGTGCTGCTGCCGTCCGGATGAACTGCCATACCCGCAGGCTTATGGACCACGAGGCAAAAGTCGTCCTCGAACAGCACCTTAGCCGCAGCTTCCTGCCATACCGGCTCTATTCCCGCTTCCCTGTGGGGGAACAAGGCCAGCCGCAGCCGGTCGCCCCTCCACTGGATGCCGTCCTCGCGGCGCAGCCGGGCGTGCAGCTTCTCCGGCATGCCAGCTACGCCCAGCAGCCAGGCATCGATGGCTGCCGTTCTGTCGGCAGCCGACGTAATGACCCGGCCAGGCATGGCTTCCAGCCATTCCCCGCGCCGGGTCCACTTGCCGCCCCCCGCGAAGGGGGCACTGGCGGTATCACTTCCGTCTTGGCCCATGCTGCTGCCATGCTGGCCGGAGCGGTCCTCCGGTCCCGCCGTCATAGCGATTTCAGGGCCTGGTAATGGCCCGCAATCGTATCGTCAATATCCTGCTCGCTATGCGCAGCGGATACGAACATTCCTTCGAACTGGGACGGCGGAACGCTGATACCCTGATCCAGCATTTTGCCGAAATAACGCTTGAACAGCTCCAGGTTACTGGTCTTGGCCGTCTCGAAGTTAATGACTGGCTCCTCCGTGAAGAACGGACATACCATCGATCCCACGCGGTTAATCGTCAGCGGAATGCCCGTCTCCTGCGCATTGCGCTTAAGTCCGGCTTCCAGTCTCGCGCCAAGCGACTCCAGACGGGTGTAGACCTCCGGGGTCAGCAGCGCAAGCGTGCTGTAGCCCGCCGCCATCGCCAGCGGATTCCCGCTGAGTGTGCCTGCCTGATAGATCGGACCGGAAGGAGCGATCTGCTCCATGATCTTTCTTTTGCCGCCATAAGCCCCTACTGGAAGCCCGCCGCCGATAACCTTGCCGAAGCAGGTCAGGTCCGGGTCCATTCCGAACAATCCCTGCGCACATCCCCGGTCCACACGGAAGCCGGTCATCACCTCGTCAAAAATCAGCAAAGCCCCATACCCCGTAGTTACCTTACGAAGCCCCTCCAGGAACCCCGGAAGCGGAGGCACCACGCCCATATTTCCGGCGATCGGCTCAACGATGATAGCGGCAATCTCGTTGCCGTAGCGCTCAAACGCGATTTTGACCCCTTCCAGGTCATTATAAGGTACCGTGATCGTGTTCACGGCCACACCTTCCGGCACACCCGGACTATCCGGCAGCCCCAAGGTAGCCACCCCGGAACCGGCCTTAATCAGCAGGCTGTCGGCATGGCCGTGATAGGAGCCTTCGAATTTGAGGATTTTGCTGCGTCCGGTGTAGCCGCGGGCCAGTCTGATCGCGCTCATCGTCGCTTCCGTTCCTGAGTTCACCATGCGGACAATGTCCACCGAGGCTACGCGTTCTACCACGGTTTTGGCCATTGCGGTCTCGAGCAGGGTCGGCGCGCCGAAGCTTGTCCCTCTGGCCGCAGTCTCCTGCAGCGCCTTCACCACCTTAGGATGGGCATGTCCCATAATCAGCGGTCCCCACGAGCAGACGTAGTCAATGAAGCTGTTGCCGTCAATATCGTAGATCCGCGAGCCTTCGCCCCTCTCGACATACACCGGGGTCAATCCTACGGATTTGAATGCCCGGACCGGGCTGTTCACCCCGCCGGGAATATATTGTTTTGCCTCTTCAAAAGCGGTGCGGGAAGCCTCTTCCCGGCGGTTCAGCGGCATATTGCCCATGCTTGTTCCCTCCTGATCCTAGCCGCGCAGCCAGCGGGCTGCGTCCTTGGCGAAATAGGTAATGATTACATCTGCTCCGGCGCGCTTCATGCCGGTCAGCATTTCCAGCACAACGGCCTGCTCATCGATCCAGCCCTGCTGCGCAGCCGCCTTGACCATCGAGTACTCACCACTGACGTTGTAGGCTACAAGCGGCAGATCGAATTGGTCACGGATCGTACGGATTACATCCAGATAAGCCAGTGCGGGCTTCACCATCAGCATGTCCGCGCCTTCCAGCACATCGGAATCCGCTTCGCGGATAGCTTCCCGCAGGTTGGCCGGGTCCATCTGATACGTCTTGCGGTTGCCGAACTGGGGAGCCGAATCCGCCGCTTCACGGAACGGGCCATAGAAGGCGGAGGCGTATTTTACCGAATAGGACATGATAGGTACCTGCTCAAAGCCATTCGCATCGAGTCCGGCACGGATCGCCTGCACGAATCCGTCCATCATGTTGGACGGTGCGATAATATCCGCCCCTGCCCGGGCCTGCGAGACCGCCGTGCGGGTCAGCAGCTCAAGCGAAGCATCGTTGATTACATCCCCGTGAACCACGCCGTCCACCGTATGGGTATGCACCATGCCGCAGTGGCCGTGGTCGGTGAATTCACACAGGCAGGTGTCGGCTACGACCAGCAGGTCGGGATACCATTTTTTGATCAGACGCGTGGCTTCCTGCACAATGCCATCGTCTGCGAAGCCGGACGAGCCGACTGCATCTTTCGTCTCGGGAATACCGAACAGCAGCACCGCTGGAATGCCCAGGGAAGCAATCTCATCTACCTCTGCCTTCAGCGTATCCAGCGAGAAATGATAGACGCCGGGCATGGAGCTGATCTCATTCTTCACACCGGTTCCATAGGTTACAAAAATCGGCTGGATGAAATCCAGCACATTCAACACCGTCTCGCGCACCATGCCGCGAATACCGGCCGACCCGCGCAAACGGCGGTGTCTGGTTATTGGAAAGCTCATTGCTGTAAACCTCCTGTTGAGTAAGTATTTACACACATCTGTCTATGTTAAGCAATTATTATCTCTAAACGGGCATGACTTGTCCCAGATTCCCTCAATTGTACCGCTGTATTTTTCCAGGTTCAATTTATATCGTGAAGCCTTGTCGATTCATTCCAGCGGCACAGCTCCTGCACCAGCCCTTCGATGGTGGCTTCTTCCGGGAGCAGTCCCGGAGTGAGTCCTGCTTCGACTGCGGTCTGCTCGGTAACCGGACCGATGCAGGCAATCTTAACGCCTGCCAGCAGCGCCAGCGGATCTTCCAGGCCCATCCGCTTCAGGATGCCGAGGAAATTGCGCACTGTAGACGAGCTGGTGAAGGTCACCGCATGGATGCGCTTCTCCTCCAGCAGCTTCACCAGCTCAATATCATCCTCGCCGGTGACAATCGTCTCATAAGTATCCACTTCCGTCACTTCCAGCCCCAGCTCCCCGAGCTTCGCAGGCAGCCAGTCGCGGGCCAGATCACCGCGCGGCAGCAGCACCTTCTGCCCGGGCTTAAGCTCGGGGCCGAAGGTTTCGATCAGCCCTTCGGCCTGGAAGCGGCCGGGCAGCTCCTCGGAGATCAACCCTCGCTCTGCGAGCGCCGCGGCCGTACCCGGTCCCACAGCGCACAGGCGTGCCCCGTGCAGGCTGCGGATATCCAGCTTCTGCTGCGTCAGATGACGCATGAAGAAGTCTACGCCGTTCGGACTGGTGAAGAACACCCAGTCGTACGCCGGAAGCCCGCCAAGTACTGCAGCGATCTCCGCCTGCTTGTCCGCATCCCGCTGCATCACCGTCTCAATGACCGGGAACTCATACGGCTCGCCGCCCAGCTCCTCGATCCGGTCCACCAGCTCACTTGCCTGCGCGCGCGCCCGCGTCACTACAATCCGCTTGCCGAACAGCGGCAGCGCCTCCACCCACATCAGGTGCTCCCGCTGGAGCACAACGTCACCGACTACAATAACCGCCGGCGGCTGAAAATCGGCCGCCGTAACCTTCGCCTCAATATCGGCCAGCGTACCGGTCAGCGTCTCCTGATCCGCACGCGTCCCCCAGCGCACCAGCGCTACCGGAGTCTCCGGCGGACGGCCGTGCTTCATGAGCTGGGCGCTGATGTAACCAATTTTGGCGACACCCATCAAGAACACCAGCGTGCCTGTAGCATTCGTTACTTTATCCCATTGAATGGAATGATCCAGCTTATCCGGGCTCTCATGGCCGGTAATAATCGACAGGGAAGATGATGCCTCACGGTGAGTCACCGGAATACCTGCATACGCCGGGACACTAATGGCCGAGGTAATGCCCGGCACAATCTCGTAGTAGATGCCGTTCCTGCGAAGCAGCTCCGCTTCTTCACCTACCCGGCCAAAAATCACGGGGTCCCCGCCCTTCAGACGCACCACCGTTTTGCCCTCCAGCGCGAGATCGACCAGCAGCTGATTAATATCCTCCTGCTTCATCGTATGGCGGTCCGAGAGCTTGCCTACGTATATTTTCTCCCCGCCGGGCTTCATCCATTTCAGCAATCTTGGACTGGCCAGCCTGTCATAGACCAGTACATCAGCCTTCTGGATACACTCCAGCCCCTTGACTGTAATCAGCTTCGCATCCCCCGGACCTGCACCTACCAGATATACCTTCCCCGCCATCTCCGTCATCCCCTTATCCCTATACACATACGATCCTGGCCTGCATAAGCTTCTCCCCAACCCACACTATTTCCTGTCTAACTCTTAACCCTTATCCCTTATTCCCTTACATCTGCCAAAATCTTCTCCGCACCTCTAGCCACCAGCCTACGCGCGACCTCCGCACCGAGCTCCACCGGATCTTCACCGGTGCAGGTCTCCTTCAGAATGACTGTGCCGTCTGGTGTTCCGACCATCCCAGTCAGAGTGATTCGCGGACTCGCAGCTTCACCTTCCGGCTCAAGGATCGCGTAAGCGCCGATCGGCACCTGACAGCCGCCGTTCAGAGCGCCGAGGAAGGTCCGCTCCGCCGTCACCGTGAGTGCCGTACGCTCATCATTATACAGCGCCAGCAGCCTCAGCAGCTCCTCATCGTCCTCACGGCACTCAATACCAAGTGCTCCTTGGCCTACAGCGGGCAGGCAGACCTCAGGCGGCAAATATGCCGTAATCCGGTCCTGCCACCCCATCCGCGACAGCCCCGCCGCTGCCAGCAGAATCGCGTCATATTCACCGCTCTCCAGCTTCTTCAGCCGGGAGTCGATATTGCCGCGTACCGGCTCAATGAGCAGATCCGGCCTTAGCGCAGCCAGCTGGCTGGAGCGCCGCAGGCTGCTTGTGCCTACGCGCGCGCCTTGCGGCAGACCCTCAAGTCCTGCTCCGCTGCCCGAGATCAGAACGTCGCGCGGATCTTCGCGCTTCGGCACCGCTCCATTCATCAAGCCTTCCGGCAATTCGGAAGGCATATCCTTCATACTATGTACTGCCATATCAATATCCTTCGCCAGCATCGCCTGTTCAATTTCTTTGACGAACAGACCTTTGCCGCCCACTTTGGACAGGGTCACATCTAGAATCCGGTCACCCTTGGTCACAATCTTATGCACCTCAAAAGTAAAATCAAATCCATGCGCTCCGCTAAGCCGCTCCAGATCGGCAATCACATGCCCCGTCTGCGTTAAAGCCAGCGCACTTTGTCTGCTGCCCACGATAATCTTCCGCATGCCCAATTCCCCCTGTTCAAGTCAGTCCCTTATTCCAGCCGCCGCCTTATAACTCTCCCGTGAATCAGCACGCTCGCTTGAGCTGCTGCGGCCAAAATGAAGTGTATTCATACACTTCGTTTACTCGACTGAGCCGCTTTCGCCGAAATCAAGGGTATTTTTACTCTTCATTTGCCCGACAGGGCCACTTTCGCCCGTATTCAAGTGTACTTATACTCTTCATTTGCTCGACTGAGAGCCGCTTTCGCCGTATTCAAGTGTATTTATACTCTTCATTGGCTTGACTGGGCCGTTCTGGCCAAATTCAAGTGTACTTATACTCTTCATTTGCTCGAATGAGCCGTTCTGGCCAAATTCAAGTGTATTTATACACTTCATTGGCTTGACTGGGCCACTTTCGCCCGTATTCAAGTGTACTTATACTCTTCATTTGCTCGAATGAGCTGCTTCGGTTAAATTCAAGTGTACTTATACTTTTCATTGGCTCGCCTGAGCCACTTCGGCCGAATTCAAGTGTACTTTTGCCCTTGATTCGTTCACCTTGGCGGCTTTCGTAGAAATCAGGGGCACTTTTGCCCCTCATTCGGCACACTCCCAGTCACTTCCGCCGCCTATTCCTCCCGGTTGCGCGCCACCCAAGCCTCAATCTCCCCGGGTGTCCATGGTATAAAGGTGCCCTGCCGCAGCTCATTCAACACATCCAGCTTCCCCAGCCGCCGCAAGAGCCGCGACCGTGTCTCTGCCGCTGGCTCCAGCTGCTTAATCGCTGTCCGCAGCTCATGCAGGAAATCCAGATACGGCTCGTATTCCTCGCCGAGCAGCCCCGCAATCTGCTGCGTAATCTCCGCAGCCGCAGACGGTCCCGCCCCGGAGGTCGAGACCGTAACCGTCAAGCGCCCGCGGCGGAGCACGCCGGGCGTAATGAACGTGCCCGCCTCCGCATGGCTGGCCACATTAACGGGCAGCCCCAGCTGCCGGGCTTCCGCAGCAACGGCCTCGTTCACCGCCCTATTATCGCTGGCGGCATAGACCAGAACAGCTCCCTGGAGATCCCCGGGAGCATAGGGGCGGCTGATCCATTCCAGCCGCCCCTCGTCAGCCAGCGTCCCGCTGAGCGAGGGGCTGACAATGACCAGCTCCGCGCCCGCTTCCAGCAGCGGAGCCGCCTTGCGAGCAGCCACTGCCCCGCCGCCAACGATCACCACACGCCGGCCTTCCACATCCAGCATAATCGGCAGATACTTTTTCATCCCGCTCACTCCAGCTCCCCCGGCACTCCCAACTCACTCTCATCCATCTTCCAGCCCACTGGCAGGCTACTCTCCATCCCGCTCA
>NZ_ASPS01000056.1:0-37685 GCF_000517865.1 Paenibacillus sp. FSL R7-269 | reverse complement strand
TTTCTGTACTTAGTCTTCCCATTATACCAAACGTTTGTTCGCATGTTAAGGGCGTAATTTCCACAGGAGTATATTTTTTACGTAGAAAGGGAAGAATATATTTCGATTTTTCAGGTTACAATATTGACGTTTTGTTGTAGATTTTATCAAATAATGTATTATAGGGAGTTTTCAAAAGAGGTAAACAATGGACGTACCTTGAAATAACTTCCTATTTTTATTCACTACAACTTATAGCGTGACGTAACGATACGCTATAGTTAATCCTCTTTTTAGAGGTGGGGATTTATATCCGTAAAGGTATGCTTTTACGAACGAAGAAAAACCAATAGAAAATAGTTCGCAAAAGTCTTATTTAATCATTCAGCTCCAAAAATTTCGGGAGCTGGGCATTGAAGATCGTTTTACTTTTGTAGATAAGCAGAGCGGGAAAGACTTTGACCGAGAACAGTATAAGGCTATGCGTCTTGTGCTGAAAGAAGGGGATTTATTATACCTGGATGCTCTGGATCGGCTGGGCAGAGACTATGACGGCATCCTCCGGGAGTGGAAATATATCACACGGGAATTAAATGCTGATATTGTATGCTTGGAAAACGAAAGCTTATTCGACAGTCGCCGGTTTACGAGTCTGATCTATCGGGAAAAATTGAATATGCACAGTAAGCATCTGATCCTAAGTCTATATAGCAAAAGGCATGACTCTTTATTAATTGAGTCATGCCTTTTTTGGTTGTCAAAACGATTAGCTCATAAGTTCAATTTTCACGCTGTTTGCTCCAGACGGTTTACCAATGCCTACCCATGCACGATACGTCAATTCCACTCCACGATTGGCAGGCGCGGTATCGGTTACCCGAACAACGATAGACTGGTTGTTGGAAAGGTTTGTGACTTTAATATACTTATTACGGTATGTGCTGCTCCAACTATTAGTCGATGTCATGGCACACGTTAAATCGACAGGGTGAAGCACTTCTCCGTTACCTACAGTGGTATTTGAAATATTCTGATATGCACTCAGGTCGCTGTATCCTGAACATGATGGAGAGGTTGTGCCTGCCGCAGTACCTTGGCAAGGGTGTCCGTAAAAATCACAACGAGCACTGGAAGAAATGACGCTCTGCACGGAAGCACCTGTATTTGTCGGAGCGACGAGCGCTTTAAGTGGATTGTCACCGGCTGCGCTGGCAAAGTTCGGATTAACTGCCGCACGAATTTGGTTGGCAGTCAAAAGGGCATTATGCCAAGGCATAGGGCCAGATGCTGTCATGATTGCCGTTTGGGTGGTACTTGCTCCTGAGTTGCTCCAGTGGGTCGGTTCATAGAGTTTAGACGGATGCTGTTTCCAACCATCACTGCCGTTTGTGTCGTACAGATAAGTGACCTGGCCTACATTTCGGCGTACACGTGGACAGCTAATGACATATTGTCCGTTCTCATATGATGGAGTAATAAAGTCAAGATCCCGGTTAGGATCGGCAAAAATGTAATTCAAACGCTGTTTAACGGCATCTACACGAGAAAACGTATCACCAACAATATATTTTCCGTTAATGTACAAACCATATACGTCACCAGTAATTAGATTAACAGTAGCAGTATTAGCCATGAGAAAATCCCTCATTTCATTTTAGTATGAAAGAGGTGGGACATTTAAAATAAGAAGGGTCCCGTCCTTCTCATTTCAAATTCTCTTTCTGTTTATATATTATCATGTTGCGTAACGTTACGCAACATAAAATTACAAAAAAAGCCCAAAGGCTTTTTAAGAACTGGGAACTAGAAGGTTATTTTCAATCTTCCATTCTGAAACCTCGCCTTTGGTTACTTCTGCTTTGAAAGTGTTAGATTCCTGGTCATACATCACTACTGCGGCATTCATGGCTTCATTAAGATTTACGCTTACCAGGGAATCCTTCTCTATTTTATAGATGGACGTTTCCGCTGCTGTACCCACAGTAGCAACGATTTCTTTAATCCCGTCTTGGTCCACATCAGCCTCAACGGTATTGGCTTCTATATGCAACACTGTTGGGGGCGAAGTGCTGAGTGACACATAATTAGAAATTGGGGCACTAGCTCCAACAGATCCGGTCACTTTAACGTAAGATTGACCCAAAACATCAACTGTACTTGTCGAATAGTCGCTGGCCCCTTCATAGCCGATCTGTCCCATATCATAAGTTCCGTCTTTGGATTGAAGTGCAGCATAAATTTTCTCTACATCATCCTTCTTTTTATAAGTTAAAACCTTGGATTCATCAACTGCTTGACTCTTCAATTGTTTAGTTTGCTCTACTGCATTAATTTTGGTCAGTGGCTCGGCAGTTAAAGACGTTGTATACTTCAACTGAAACTGCTTTGCTTCAGGTGCTACTACATTTGTAGCAGGCTCCTCCGTTGCACTGGTAGTACTATTGGTTGTTGAAGGAGCATCTGAAGACGGGGTGCTGCATCCTGTAACCACTCCTAATAAGATTAATGCTGCTACTGTTTTTTTCATTTGAAAACCAACTTTCTTTAGTATTTGCTTGCATCTTTTACACAGATTTCAAGCAGTATAGTTTCACCTTTATAGACGATAACATTCGCATATTTGTTGTGGAAATATCCAATTTTTTTAAAAAATTATCTCGAAAATATATATAGTTGAGAACAGAGGTTTAAAATTGAAAGGAAGTGTAGTGTATATGGATTTACAGTATATCGGTGTGAATAGTAGATCCGGTCGGAAAGAATGGATTGAACGCGAGCTTGCGCGTCCTTACCGGCCAGATGGTATGGTCATGGAGGAATGGCAAATGGAACAGTACGTACCATTCATGGAAACCGTTCAGGATTGTATCGGACGATGCCCTACAAAAGAAGAGCATGATACGATTGCATGGTTATCCAGCCTTGATCCGAGTACAATTGATAGTATTCTGAGCATAATCAAAGCTGCAAAAGGTGGCTGTATGTAAATTGCTTCGATGAACCAATCAAGCAGATAGTTCCCAGAGCTAAGGGAAATGAGTTAGGGGCGTTATTTTTCTTGCTTCATTTCATGCAACTTAATAAAGACGGCATACTCTTGAAGAGTGGAAAACCCGCAACTATATCTGATATCGCGGATAGATTGGGCAAAAAAGAAAGACGAACCAAGGAAATTATAGGTAAGCTAGTTGACCTTGGTTTGATAAATGAAGGCGGAAATAACACAAGAAATACTACCTATAGCATAAGCGAGGACTACTTCATTATGGGCGGATTTGAAGGGGGAAGGGATGGTAAAGGTATGTTCTCAAGGTTATATCAATTACAATCCAGGGGGCAGTTAAAGAATATCACCTTAGAGGATGCGGATATCTTACTAAGAATACTCCCGTATTTTCATTGTCAAAAGTATTATTTGTGCAGTAATCCGTATGAAATGGATACGGACGAAATCCATCATCTAAATGAAACTGTACTTGCCGAATTAATTGGAGTGCACCGAAACACGCTAATCAATCGTATGAAGTGCCTTGTGAGGGCGGGGTATATCTTCAAGGGTGTAGGTATTGGAAACGCTTATTTCTTTCAAGTAAATCCAGATATTATCACAAGAGAAGTAGACCCAGATTCACCTGATGCCCGAGTATTAAGACAGCACTTTGCAGACTATCTCAGAAGATGAAATACGTGAAAAAGCTCCGAGAAAAGTTTTTTTAAGCCATAAAGGAGCTAATAAGCCTTTAGTTAGGAAATATTATCAGCTTTTAAAAGAACTTGGGTTTGACCCATGGATAGACGAAGAAGATATGCCTGCTGGAGCTCAATTAATGAGGTCTATTCGACAAGGTTTCAAACAGTCTTGTGCTGTAGTGTTTTTTATCACTCCGGAATTTAAGGATGAAAAATATTTAGAAAAAGAAATTAATTATGCTATAAATGAACAACTGAACAGAAAGCAGTTTACTATTATTACACTACAGTTTGAAGATGAACAAGGTAATAAAGGGTTGATACCAGAAATGTTAGAAGATTATGTTTGGAAAACCCCACGGACAGAACTGGAAGCGTTCAAAGAGATTATTAAATCTTCTCCAATTAAAGTTGGACAAACAATATGGAAAATAGAAAGATGATTTGTATAACAGACAGTGGCTTTTCATAAGGTTTATCTTCTGCGTAAATATGAGACTTTTCTAAGTTGACTACATATGTATAAAAATAATACAATCAACTTATCCAACGGTCACGTACCGAAACGAACGTTTTAACTCAGACCGCTGTAACAATAAAGTGCCATAAAGTCAATCAGCATAAGGGATTGCGGGTTTTTACAGCGAGGGGCGGTCTTGAAAACCGTTAGGGTGCAAGCCCACATGGGTTCGAATCCCATCCTCTCCGCCATTCCTTTACATCTAAATAAGTGCAGATAGAAGCCGTTCTCTTAGGAGGGCGGTTTTTTGTATCCGCTAAGGTCTCTTTTTCACCGGAAGCTGTTCCAGCGGGAATAAAAATCCGGCTTTCTCCGCAATGTATTAGAGAAGGAGGCTGATGATAAAGATGGACCGACAATTGCAAGTAGATCAGCAGAGTCTGGTGTCTGCCTGGCAGGAGCGGCTGCCGGAACTGATGGACAATGGGGACAGCTTCAGTGTGCAGGGGGATGCGGCCAACCAGAACAGTCTGCTCATCCATTTCAATGCAGCAGGACGGCAGGGGTATTCTCTGGATTTCCGCTGCACCTATGTGGATAGCCGCGAGGTTGCCGTAGATTTGCTTGACGCCGAACAGGCCGGGGTACATGCAGATGAGCAACTGGATGCTGTTCAGCTGTTGGCGCAGCAGTATACGAGACAGATTCATGAGTGCGCACAGGCCCTTCAGGGCTTAACTAATCCATAGGAGGTAATCGAAGTGAGCAAACCCAAGAGCATGCCTGTACCCGGCGTACAGCAGGACAATCAGGGGCCCCGCAAGGAGCACCATTCTTCAGGTCCGGCACCGTTATCCGGGTCTAAAAAGGTGAAGCAGGCCAACCATGTGGACCATAACAATCCCCAGGGTTAAAGGAAATATGGAACGAAATTACTAAATGATGTTTCTCATATTTGCCAAATGGTTTATCATTAGGGAGGGGAAAGAATTTTTTTACATGGGAGAGGAGAAAAATAATGAACAAAAAATGGGGGCTATCCGCTGCCGCGTTACTGTTAACTGCTGCAGTAATTCTGCCGGGATGTGCAAAGAAAGAGGAGCCTAAGGCGGCTCTGACTTCAGCTGCAGCCAAAGCTACAGCTATGACATCTTACGAAATGAAGACCAAATTAGTTATCAATGATTTGTCGATAGACACAGGTACCAATGAAGCGGATGCTTCAACGGGCCAGATGCTCAGCATGCTTAAGAACGCCGAGCTTACTATCGATGGAGTCTACCAGGCAGAGCCTATGCAGACAGAAATGACAACCGTTCTGAATCTGAAGGGGGACATGGCCATGTCCTTCACGGTTCCAATGGTAATGACCGGACAGAAGCTGTATGTCAAAGTACCTTCGATTCCGTTCCTGCCGATTCCTGAGACGATCGTTAACAAATTCGTAGAGCTGGATCTGAAGCAGCTGGCTGAAGAGCAGGGCGCTGAATTCAATCCTGCGCAGATGGATGCACAGAAGGTGCAGAAGCTGTCGAATGAAGTGATGAATACCTTGCTTGGTGAATACGATCAAGCCAAGTATTTCAATGATATCAAACCTAAGGATGCAGGTCTGCCTGAAGGCGTAGAAGCCAAGCAGGTAGTTCAATTCCAGGTTACCAACGATAACGTCAAAGAGGCACTCACCATTCTGGTGAACAACGCTTTGCCGAAGATTATTGATATTATGGGCAAAGAAGAATACAAGGATCTGCTGCAGGTTGAGCCTGCCAAGCTGGCCGAAGCCAAGGAACAGCTGCAAACCAGTGAAGCCCGTGCTGAGTTCGACAAGAGCCTGGCTGATCTGAACAAGTATCTCACTATTAACCAGTTCCATCTGAATACCGCAGTCAACAAAGATGATTATCCGGTATACCAGGATATGCTCATGAACATCAAGGTTAATGATCCTGACAAGGGTGAGAATGTTACCTTATCTATGAATGCAAGCAACCAATACAGCAAGATCAATGAGAAGCAGACCTTCAAGATTGGCATTCCGCAAGGTGATGATGTCATCACTCTGGAAGAGCTGCAGCAGCAGTTCGGAAACACAGGTACGAGTACTTATTAATACCATAGTTCCGCACACCAAAGACCCGTATGAGCAAATCCCGCTCATACGGGTCTTTGTGTGCACATATGAAGTTTAAGGGGATTCCTGTTCCTCTGGCAGGAACTCCTCAGCCAGAATGGCGTAGGTGCGGTGATCCTGCCATTCGCCGTTAATCCGGATGAAGCGGCGCGCGAGTCCCTCGGCCTGGAAGCCGTTCTTCTCCAGCACTCTGCGGGAACCGTTATTATGGGGCAGGATGGCAGCCTGTACCCGGTGAAGCCCCAGAGAGCGGAAGGCATACCCGAGGATCAGGTGTACGGCGGCACTGGTGTAGCCTTGTCCCTGCTGCTCATGATCGATCAGATAGCCGATATCGCAGAATTGTCCGACTCCCCGCACTACATTGGAGATCGTAATCTGGCCGATCAGCTCGCCGCTGAGCAGATAAATCCCGAACATATACGCGCTGTCCTGCTGCGCATCCAGGATACGCTGGTTAATCAGCTGCTGCTGGCTCTCCAGGGTGAAGTAGTCTTCACTGCGAAGGGGCTCAAATTGCTGGTGCGCGGTTCGGTTACGCAGACGGAGGCTTAGTAGCTCCTCTGCATCCGTAAGCTCCAGCAGCGAGAGATATATCCCCTGTGCGTTGTTATACAGCTTATAGGACATCTGGTATTCTCCTTATAAGAATGATAAGTGTTAATGGGCTTTCTAGAGCTTCGCAGGCCGCTTCCGCAGCTTGCGGAAGAAGGAGGTCAGCAGCTCCGCGCATTCCTCCTGCAGCACGCCCTGGATGACCTCTGTGCGGTGGTTAAAGCGTGACTCCTCCAGCAGGTTCATCAAGGTCCCTGCACAGCCGGCCTTGGGGTCCGGAGTGCCATACACGGTAAGCGGCAGCCTGGACTGCACCATCGCTCCTGCACACATGGGACAAGGCTCCAGGGTAACGTAGAGCTGGCAATCAAGCAAACGCCAGGAGCCCAGGGCATTGCTGGCTTCCCGGATCGCTACCATCTCTGCGTGGGCAGTGGAATCGAGCGTCGTCTCGCGCAGATTATACCCACGGCCTATAATTTGGCCTCCGTGGACAACTACGGCACCTATCGGTACTTCGCCTAAGGCCTCAGCCTTGCGGGCTTCTCCTATCGCTTCTGCCATCCAATGTTCATGAATGGCCCGCTCCTCCGAAGGCAGTTCTTCAAGCCTGGTATTCAAATGCATCTTCCCTTCTTCTATGCCCATTATACAACGAACAAATATTCGTTCTTAACAAATTGTGGACAACTCTGTGGATAACGGCCGACTTATACACAAAATTGTGCACATCGCAATTTGGCAAAATGTTTATATGTGCATAACCTGTGGATGGTTTCTTACCTATTGTAGAGAAACTGTCCCGATAATTCAATATCTGCCAGTGCCCGGCTGTGGGGAAAGGCCTTTTCAAATGGAAGGGCAAAAGGTATGATTATGTTGAATGCCCGCTAGGATTTACCAGCGGATAAGAGGTGAACAATACGCTTGTCCATAAAAACGAAACTATCAGCAATTATTTTTGGCTCTGTACTCTTAATCTTAATGCTTAATCTTACACTCAACCTTTATGCTGCCCGGAATAATCTGCGTAATGAGAGCGTAAGCAACATGAAGATCACTGCGAAGCAGGTTGCCGTATCGGTGGAGCAGAGCGGCTTCAGCTCGAATTACGTGCAGGATAAAATTGCCCAGAACCTGCGGTTGACTGCCATTCTGGCATCCTATGAGCTGGATCCGGATATCAGGAATATTACTAATCAACAATTGAAGGCGCTATCCACCAAGCTGGGGGTGTCGAATATCTCGCTGCTGGTGAAGACTGCGGATGATATTATCGTAGCGAAATCTTCAGATCCTGCAGAGATTGGACTTTCGACCAAGGGCATGGGTTTTTGGTATGTGGCTTTTCTGGAGCTGTTTGCAGGCCAGCGCGTATCTGTCGATCAGGGGCAGTCCCTGGAGAATTTCTGGTCCGGGCCGTTTGAATATTCAACCTCCAATCCGGAGTACATCGATAAATGGGGCTATTATTATGACGGGGCCCGCAATTATATCATAGATCCGTTCGTGAGGAGTACAGCGGTAAGCGATTATGTCAAAATTATGAGCCCTGATGAGATCATCCAGGAATCCAAAGCTGTAAATCCCGGAATTCTGGAGATTACCGGAATCAATCCGAAGACCTTCGGAGCCTCAAGTATGCTGCCTGACGGCGCAGATCCTAAGAACACGAAGCTGCGGAACCGTCCCATCCAGTACGGCACCTATTCATACGGCAATATTGCAGAGGATAAGGCGGCAATCCGTGAAGCATTGAACAAGGGCAAACCGGTAACGCTGGATACGAAGGCACTGGGTAAAAGAGTGCTCAAGAGCTTCATTCCGATTGAGCGGCCGGGAGCGGCGGATTATGTGATCAGTGTAGTCATGGACTACCAGGCCATCTCCTCGGTTATCCGGGAGCAGCTGTTCAATAATATCACCACCTCGGTTCTTCTGCTTATTATCTTCCTCCTGGCCAGTTATGTCCTGGCCGGTGTAGTTACACGCCCGATTCAGGATATACTGGCTAAGGTCAATGATGTGGCTAAGGGTAAATTTGAGCCTCCGCTTAATGTATCCAGCCGCGATGAGCTTGGGCAGCTGGCCCAGCGCATCAACGCGATGACCTCACATCTGCTGCAGCATACAAACCGGCTGGGGCAGACACTGGAGGAGAACCGTGCGGTCAAAGAGCATCTGGAGTCGGTGATTAACGGCACTTCAGATGCCATCCACACGGTGGATATGGAGGGGCGGATCATCAGTACGAATAGAGCCTTCGAGGACCTCTATGGATGGGGCGCTGCGGATGCTCTGGTCAAGCCGCCGTATCTGGTTCCGGCCACTGTGCAGCAGCAGGAGAGTATACGATTGCAGCAGCTTAAGGACGGGGCATCTCTGCCGCCTGTTGAGACCGTCAGGCTGAAGCGGGACGGCTCCCTGGTAGAGGTCAGCGTCAGCAGCTCGGTTATCCGGGATGAAGAGGGCCAGCCGCAGTCGGTTGTCCATGTATCCCGTGACATGACCGAGCGCAACCGGATCGAGGAGCTGCTCAGACGCTCGGAGAAGCTGACTACAGTCGGCCAGCTTGCGGCAGGGGTTGCTCATGAGATCCGCAATCCCTTGACCACCCTGCGGGGCTTCCTGCAGCTTCAGCAGGAGAAGAAGGTTCTTGTTCCGCTGCATATTGAACTGATGCTCTCGGAGCTGGACCGGATCAATATGATTGTCAGTGAGTTCCTGATTCTGGCGAAGCCGCAGGCTGTTCATTTCCAGCAGAGGGATCTGCGGCATATTGTCGGCGATGTCATCTCTCTGCTGGATAGCCAGGCCCACCTGTTCGGCATTGAATTCACCACATATTTCTCGGGAGTACCCGCCATGGTGCACTGTGAGGAGAATCAGTTGAAGCAGGTATTTATCAATGTGATCAAAAATGCGATCGAAGCGATGCCGGACGGGGGAACGATTACCGTGGAGCAGCAGGAGCTGGAGGACTCTGTGGTTATTGTGATCACGGATGAGGGTGGAGGCGTCCCTGAGGATATGCTGCCCAAGCTGGGAGAGCCGTTCTTTACGAACAAAGAGTCCGGAACGGGGCTTGGCCTGATGGTCAGCCAGCGGATCATTCAGGCTCATAAGGGCAGCCTGGAAATTAGAAGCGAGTATGGCCGGGGAACGCAGGTAATCATCAAGCTGCCTGAAGCGAAGGAGCAAGCACCTCCGGCCGGCATGAATATAGAACGGAGTGAGGACGAACATGAGAATCAATAAATTCATCAGTGAGACAGGCTATTGTTCACGCCGTGAAGCAGACAAGCTGGTCGAGGGAGGGCGGGTCACCATCAACGGTGAGACCGCTATGCTGGGCAGCCAGGCTGAAGCAGGGGATAAAGTGCTGATTGACGGCCAGCCGCTTCAGACGGGCAGCAGGATCGTGTATATCGCGCTTCATAAGCCGGTGGGCATTACCTCTACCACAGAAGCGCATATTCAAGGTAATATTGTCGATTTCATAGGACATGAGGAGCGGATTTTCCCGATCGGGCGGCTCGATAAGGATTCAGAGGGATTGATTCTGCTGACCAATGACGGTGACATTGTTAACAAAATATTGCGTGCAGAAGGCAAGCATGAGAAGGAATATGTGGTCACTGTAGATCGACCCGTTACGCCTTCTTTTCTGACCGGCATGTCTACCGGTGTGAGAATTTTGGGCAGCAAGACACTTCCCTGTGAGATTACGCGGATCAGTGAGCGGGTATTCCGTATCGTGCTGACTGAGGGCAAGAACCGGCAAATCCGCCGCATGTGCAGTGCCTTCGGTTATGAAGTGCGGCGGCTGCAGCGCATCCGGGTGATGAATATCCGCCTTGGCGCGCTGAAGACCGGAGAATGGCGGGAGCTGTCTCAGGAGGAGAAGCAAGAGCTGGGCGCTATGCTGAATTATCAGCTGCAATAAGATAATAATGCCATACCTATAATAAGAGCTGCTCCGATTGACCCTGACAGGGGTCGTTCGAAAGCAGCTCTTATTGGTTTCATGTCTATTCAGGGAGCTGTTACATTAGAGACATCCGTGGTCTCTGCAGCAGCATCCTTATATTTACGAAGGATAGATACTTCTACCCGGCGGTTCTTGGCCCGCCCGGCAGCCGTAGCATTGGTAGCGATGGGGTGGTATTCGCCAGAGCCGGTCGGGCTGAATTTCGTCGGGTCCAGGTTGGGATTGAGCAGCAGAATCTTCATGAACTCAAGGGCGCGATCTACGCTAAGATCCCAGTTCGAGGAGTACGTGCTGTTGGAGATTGGAACATTATCGGTATGCCCCTGCACCAATACTTCATAATCGGGAAATTGCTGCAGCATGTTGGATATCGACTTAGCCAGCTGGCGGGATTCGTCCTTCACTATAGCCTGTCCCGAAGCGAACAGGGCATTGTCGCTAATCGTGATCATCAGCTGGGACTGATTCAGCTTGGTGCTAAGCAAGTCGGTCATCCCGTTGTTCTTAATGTACTGGTCGAACTGCTTCTTCAGCTTCTCCAGATCCTCCTGCTCCTTGGCACGGAGCTTGGACAGATCGGAGGTGCCGGTGTTCTTGGCAATCACATTGTTCAGTTTATCCTGCTTGCCCTGGTCCAGCTGGGTGCTGGTCGGGGAATCCGACCGGTACTCCAGGACGCCGCCGCCGCCGCTGAGCGCTGAATTAAAGGCTTCAGCCATTTGCTGAAATTTCACGGCGTCCGTAGCGCTCATGGCGTACATAACTAGGAATAGAGCAACCAGCAGGGTCATCAGATCGGAATAGGGAAGCAGCCAGGATTCATCGGCATGCTCTTCATGTTCCTCATGCCTAGTCTTTTTGCTCACTGGAAGCCCCCTCCTTCTCGCTCAGCTTGGCACGCTCGGACGGAGTCAGGAAGACGGACAGCTTCTGGTTAATGGCTATGGTAGACACCCCGGACTGAATGGAGAGCAGACCCTCCACCATCATCAGGCGGACTTCAATCTCGCGTTTGGATATCCGCTTCAGCTTGTTCGCCATAGGGTGCCACATAACATAACCGGTGAATATCCCGAGCAGGGTTGCAATGAAGGCACCGGCAATCGCATGGGCCAGGACGTCCATGTTACTCATATCACCCAAGGCGGCAATCAGCCCGATAACAGCCCCGAGTACCCCTAGTGTAGGGGCATACATCCCGGCCTGGGAGAAGATCAAGGCTCCGGCCTTATGTCTGTCTTCAGTGGCATGAATATCTTCCATTAATACATCACGGACGAACTCCTGATCATTGCCGTCAATAATCATCCGCATGCCGTTTCGGAGGAAGTTATCTTCAATTTCATCGACATTGGATTCCAGAGCGAGCAGTCCTTCGCGGCGGGTAATGGATGCCCATTCCATGAACATGGTAATCAGTTCGGGCTTACCGACCATCTTTTTCTTCGTAAACAGGATCTTCAACAGCTTAGGGAAATTCTTGACTTCCGACATCGGAAAGGCCATGAAGATGGAGGCAGCCGTGCCAAGAAAAATGATGACATAGGCAGCGGGGTTGTTCAAGCTTGCAAGCGGAGCATGCTTGAGAATCATCCCCCAGATTACTGCGACCAGACCAAAAACCAGGCCTAGAATTGTTGAGATTTCCATTTATACACCTCGTCCATGAGAATTAAGAAGTGATCGACTAACCGCGTATTTCGTCCTTGAACCGCGGGAGAACACTCTGTTCGTAACCAAATCACGTATATTCTTCTTTATCGACATCATTCCCTTTTTTGTGAAGTGATTTTTTCGGCTATAATAGATAAGGTAGGTTATTATTCATCAGCGAAGAAAACGGAGTGATTGATGTGGGAGTTAAGCATGGCAGAGATTACGGTGAAATTCTGGTTGAACTGACAGGAGCCGTTGGACGGATTGCAGACGGGTACATTTTTTTTGAAATGGAGCCTGAAGAGTGGACAAATCTGCCGGAGGAATCAAGGCAGGAGGTCTGGGAGGCGCTTGCGGAAGACCTGTTCTACGCGCTGGGCAACGAGCCGGTCATTCAGGTGGGCAGCGGAGTTGTAATGTACGATAAAGAAACACACCGCATTAATATTCTGCTGGGCGATGAGGATCTGGCTTCGGTCGTTCTTGTATAAAACAGGGGGGAAATGCGGCAGCGGGTTTGTCCCGGGCATCCAGCCATGTTAAAATTGGAAGTGGAGTACTAATTGCCGGGATGTCAGAATACATTTAATCAAAAATCTTTAGCCTGGCACATCCCTTGGACTTTCAGAAGCTGAGGGATGTTTTATTTGAAGGCAAGAGCAGGATTAAGGAACCGTTAACTTAGCAAGGGAGGAAACGAATTGCAATTAACTGAGGAACAACTTCAGGAGCAGATCGGCAAGCTTGAGGGCTGGAAGCTGGAGAGGGATAGGCTGGTGCGCAAATATATGTTCAGTGAATATATGAAGGGAATTGCTTTTGTGGATGAGGTAGCGGCAATTTCGGAGGCCTTTGACCATCACCCGCATATCACCATTGATTACAAGACGGTTGTTCTGCGGCTGGCTGCAGATGTGGAGAAGCTTGATCTCCGCCAGGCGCATGAATTTAATGAGGCATTCGAGAAGACCCGCTAGAGGACAAGGCTCCTATGGAGACAATAGGAATATCTGATCAATAGAAATGCCCGTGCAAGGATCATTCGTTATCCTCGTCACGGGCATTATACATTTGAAATGAAGAGCATGGTGTTTGTACAGGTTGCGGATTATTTCTTCTCGGCCAGCCATAGGGCTACATTCGCAATCTCTTCAGGGGCCAGCCTGTCTTTGAAGGAAGGCATCTGTCCGCGGCCCTTGGTGACTATGCTGTAGATCTGCGGCGCGTCATGCGAAGCGCCTTCCTGCTGCAGGCTGGGTCCCGCCCCGCCCTGAAGCTGGTCACCGTGGCAGGAGATACAATTGGCCTTCACTGTAGCTTCTGCGCCAGCAGCGTCCAGCACAACCTCCGGCATGGTCGGCTTGTTCTGCTCCGCCACCTCGGATTTACCGGGTAAGGTAAACATTAAGATTACTGCAAAGGCACAGGCGGCAAAAAACAAACCGCTCATGATCCATTTCTGCATCTGCATCCGTCCCTCCATGTAAGCTGCTGACTCCATTATAGCGGATGGTGAAGCGTTATCATAGTATTTGTGTCAAAAAAATGAACACAAACGATCCATTTTTTTGCAAATCAATCTGTCTCCAGTGCTATTCCTCATAGACCATGCAATAAAAAGGCTTATTGCCGGTCGGGGTGCGGCGTTCATAGGTATCCGTTATAGTGAATCCGCATTTCTGGTAAGCGCGGATGGCGCGCTGGTTCCAGGTCAGCACCTCCAGGTCGATCTCACGCTCCGGGTATCGCGCCCGTGCTGCCTGCACAATAGCCTTCATGAACAGATGCCCCATTCCATGGCCGCACAGCTCGGGCCGCATTCCGACACCAAGCCGGACTACCCCCTCCATCGGAAAGAGCTGGGCGAAGCCGCACAGATCCCCCTGTCCGTTCACTACAGATACATATTGCTCACTGCGAAGCTGCGGGTCTCCGAACTCCACGCCCAGCGCCTGCATCTGCTCCCAGGACATCCAGCCGTAAATATTATACGGAGGCTTGTAGCTCCACTCACAGATCTCAGCGGCATGCTGCGGTTCCATAGGCACCACATAAAAGGTTAACGGGGAGCTAATCATTACGGGAGGCCTCCTTCCAGCCGAAACTGCTTTTAAAGGACGGAAAAGCCGTTTCCACTTGTTCTTCTATTAATTATATACAAAAACAGCCAGTTTCGACGCAAATTCCTTGCGGAAATGCAGAAACTTGACAAACGCCAATAATTATTTTCTGAAAGTACAGAATCGGTGTTTTACAAATATAGAGACGGGTAAGTAATTTTATAGACAAAAAAAAGCCCTTCTCCAAGATTTCGGCAAAAATCTTGGAAAAGAGCGTAGGTTACAAAGAATTATTGTACATCATCGTTGTCTTGGGAATCCGAAGCTACAGTCTTGTAGGCATCTGTACTCATGATTCGTTTGGCGCCAACGTAGCGGTTGACGTAATAGCTGTCACTCAGCGAACTGATGGTTACACCGCGTGAGGAAGAGGCATGGGCGAATTCGCCGTCACCAACATAGATACCTACATGGGATATGCCCTTACCGCTTGTATTGAAGAATACAAGATCGCCTGGTCTCATCTCGTCACGGGACACGTCAGTACCCATCTGGTACTGAGAGCCGGATTGATGGGGCAGGTTAATGCCGATCTTATCAAAAACATACATTGTAAATCCGGAGCAATCAAACCCGTTAGTTGATGTACCGCCGGATACGTATTTGGTTCCGATGGCTTTGTCGATCACTTTATCCATTTTGGAATCCGCGAAAGCGCTTCCTGCTCCGATTGTGAAGATAATGGACAAGCTTAGTACTGCGGCTGCTAGCTTCTTCTTCAAAAGTAAATACCCCTTCCAATGCCTACGAGGTTAGCTTAAGGGTTCGGTTGAAGGTCCCCTATGACCCCTCTTAGAATAGGAGGTCAATTCACCCAAAGTGGTTCCCCCGTTTCCCTAATTCATTAGGGAACTCGGCATGACTGTTGATTAGGATTAGCGGTTCATTCAATACATGACAAAACCTTTGTTAAAAGCGATTCAATAATTACAAAAATGTTACTAAAAGCTCACTGCGATAATTGTAACAAAGACTAAGGCGCTTGGCAATCACTTATAACATATTAATCCATCTTTTTTGCTGTTTTTTAGAGTTATAGCCCTTTCGAAAGACTCATATCTATGCGCCGGGGTTATTTAATATGATTTTTTCTTTGTTTTTGCAATAAAATGCTGTTTCAAGGCTGTGGATTCGGGTAAAAGGTAGAATAAGGAAAAGGAAAAACCCGGAAATGATTACGGCAATAATCATCCCGGGCTCGTATAAGTTACATTTAGTTGTTAGAGGCTGAAATATTCGGGGTATGCTTCAAAGGTTCAATCGTAAGCGACAGCTTGGTAGGCTGTTGTGCTCATTACTCTTTTGGCGCCAACGTAGCGGTTGGCCCAGTAAGACTGGCTCATCGAACTGATGGTTACACCACGTGAACTGGAGGACTGTGCGAACTTCCCGTTTCCAACATAAATACCGACATGGGAAACTCCGTTACCCAGAGTATTGAAGAACACGAGATCTCCGGAGCGTAGATTGCTCTTGGATATTGTTGTTCCAACTTTGTACTGTGCTTTGGATGTACGGGGCAAGGTAAGCCCGACATTCTTGAACACATACTTGGTAAATCCGGAACAGTCGAAGCCGCTGGTGGTTGTGCCCCCGGTTTTATACGACGTTCCAATGGTTTTTGAAATCACAGTATCCATTTTGGAATCTGCGAAGGCACTGCCCGCTCCGAGTGTGAATACCATCACAAGACCCAGCGCCGCTGCGGTGCATTTTTTCTTGAAATTCTGTCTAATCAAAAGATGTACTCCTTCCAGGGCCTGCGAGGTTAGCTTAAGGATTCGGTAGAAGGTTCCCCTATGACCCCTCTAAAGCGAGATCAATTCACCCAAAATATGGTTCCCCCACTTCCCGGTGCAGGGAATTCGGCGTTTTATGCACCAGAACAGTGACTTATCGACATTGATTAAATTGCAATAGATACGGAAGATTCTGTTTGAAAGATTACAACTTTGTTACTAGTGGTACAGGCATCATTGTATCAGACGATTTACCCTTTTGCAAATGCTTTTGTCCTTCTCTTCAAGCAAAAAAGAGTCCTGCTCCCTGATGAGGGGCTGTGACTCTTTTTAGTATGCCGCTGTAGCAGCTTATTATTGTGGAAATGATTTACTGGACCAGAGGTGGTACTGGGCAGCGATTCCCCACATATTGAACAGCGTGGAGGGCAGCGGAGCTGCCTGGCGGAGCATAAGTGCCGGCAATCCGGGATAGAACAGAGCAGAGGCGCTACAGAGCAGAATTACGGCCAGGCTTCCCGCCCCCAGAATGACGGAAATACCGATCGAAGGCATCAACACCTTCAGGCAGATTAGCAGCGAGGAGAACATGCCGGTACCTGCGGTATAGCCGAATTGCATATAGAGCAGAAGCTTGCGGACAAGGAATAGATAGAGCAGCCAGCCCAGCACACAGGGCACAAGCTTGAGCAGGAGCTGAACATCGAGAACGCCGCTGAGCAGATGACGGTACATGCGTGGAAGCAGCCAATAGAGCGGCAGGAGGGTTAGTGCCCATTCGGCCAGGCTGAACGCCAGCACCGGCAGCCCATATTTTCTCATTCCCGGGAAAAAGAACAGTCCCCGCGCTCCGTCGCGCTCCTGATGAAGCTCGTGCAGCAGCCCTGCACGGATAAAGGGAGTCAGCAGCAGCCTTAGCACTGTCAGCGCCAGCAGCATCCACAGCCAGTGCTGGACGGCGGGGTCGGTGCGCAGCGCAGTCTGCCCCTCGATATAATACAGCAGCCTGCCTATTCCGCTGCCGCCGGCATTCGCATCCGGGTAGCGTAGCAGGACGGGGACAACCGCACTTTTAATGAATTTGTACAGGAAATAACCCCAGAACAGCCGGTAGATAAATAGCAGAATCAATATATAGAACTGTTCTTTCATGCTGATCCAACCGCGGGCAATTGAACTTTTCACCATTCCTTCACCTCACCAGACAAGAGTTCCGAGCAGGGTTTCAAGCAGAGTAGATGCGCTAAGCGTCCAGCGGGAGAGTGTGCGCGGCTCAAGCTCCGCCATTTTGAAATTATTAAGATGCCTGCTCTCCAGCAGAATGGAATGCCCCGGATCGATCTCTGCGGAGACCAGCGGAGCTTTATACGCTAACTCAAAGGAGGTAGCCTTACCCTCGTCATTCCAGTATTGCTGCACAGTGTACCCGTCTGCGAAGGTGAATTTCACGGGAACATCAGGGTACAGGCTGCCCTTATTGCTTACATCGACCACAGCGTTATAGCGGATCCCCCCGCCATCGCCGTTGTCCCGTCCGACCGTGAGCCTGATATCATCAACTGCGAAGTCGGGTGCACCCCCGCTATAGACAAAACGCTCAAAATAAGTCTGCCAGGATTGCTTGGTCACTTTCTCCACAACCTTTTGGAAGTCGGCGGTGGACGGATGCTGGAAGCGGTATTTGCGGGCATAGGCGGCGAGGATGGCGTCCATATTCTTGGTTCCGGCGATGCGTTCCATATCCTTCAGCACCAGCTTGCCCCGGATATACACATTGCGCGTGTAGGCATCATCACCAGTGTATTTCCAGGTCTCCAGCGTAAGAGGCTGTGAAGAGGAGACCAGGCTGGACTGAAGCGGCAGGCTTGAGACCACGCCGTATTCCTGTTCCATTAGCCGGTCTTCAGCATAAGAGGTGAAGCTCTCATCAAGCCAGGCTTCTTCGAATTCATTACTGGCCACCAGGCCGTAGAAATACTGGTGCCCGATCTCGTGGATGATCGTGCGCTCCAGGGAGGTGCCCGGTGAAGTGTCCGTGGCGCCGAAGGCGGTAATCAGGGTTGGGTATTCCATTCCTCCGGCCCCGTTGCCGGACTCTGGCGGGACAACAATGGATAAAGTGGAATACGGATAAGGGCCGTACCACTTGCTGAATGCCGTCAGTGCCGCCTCGACCGCCTGGAAGTAACGCTCCTGGAGATGCTTATGCAGCGGGTCCAGATAGAGCTTAATCTTCACCCCGGGCACCTGCGGCGCGGAGAAGGCCTTCTCGGCAACCACGAAATCAGGCGATGCGGCCCAGGCGAAGTCGTGGACGTCATCTGCATAGAACTGATAGATCTTGCGGCCCTGTACAACTTTGGCGTCTCTCACCGGAAACCCGGTTGCGGCGACCTTATACTCGGGCGGGACAGAAATGGATACATTGTAGATCCCAAAATCACTGTAGAACTCGGAGTTGCCGTGATATTGATGCAGGTTCCAGCCTTCTTCCTTGAGTCCTCTTCTGCCGGCAGGCTCGTAGACGCTAAGCTTCGGAAACCACTGGCCGGCCATCACGAAGTCGTCAGCGGTTCCCATCCGGGCGAAAATTTTCGGCAGCTTAACCTCGAATTTAAGCCTTACCGTCACGCTCTCACCGCCGTTCACCGGCTGAGGCAGATGGACTTTGAGCAGTGTTCTGTCATTGACATTGCCGTCGTCCGGCTGCACATACTGTGTGCGCTGCATTAGCGAGACGCCCTCAGAGGTCCGCAAATCTGTCAGTGTAATGCTCCCGTAACCTCCTGCAGGCATGGTGTCACCGCGAAGCGTACCCCCGGACTCCTTCATGAAGGTGGTACCGGCGGATGCGAATGCATTGGGATACAGATGAAAGTAGAGCTCCTGGACCGGCTTTGCGCCTGGATGGGTCCAGGTCAGCGTCTCGGAGGCGACTAGGGTCTCCGCACCCGGCAGGAGCTCCACATCCATGTGATATTCAACCACGCGCTGGCTTAAAGCCTCTGTCTCCGACGTGTAGATCGTATCTGAAAGATCGGACTGCACGGGCTGCTGCCGGGGGATAATGGCGGGGGACTTGGCCTCTTTTGGAACAGAGGCAGTCCATACGGCAGGGCTATGCCCTGACAGAAACCATATTCCGCCTCCAAGCAAGGTGAGGACAGCCAGGACTGCGAAGATGAGGGTATACCTTAATGAATGTGGCTTCATACTATGATTCCTCCCGTGACAAGCATCTACGGGATGTATATGTTTGCAATCGCCGCATTATTAGCTAAAATTAAATAATTAGTGAATGGAAAGGATGTGCACATGTGGATAACGTACAACCGGAGGGCAAAAAACAAATTGCCTTGAATATTGTGAACGCCAGAGCTAAGCATAAAGGCTTCGGTGCAGGCTCGATTGATCTGAACAATGTATCGCCTGTCATTATTGATCAGGGCATCGCCGTTATCGATATCGGTGCCATGCATGCCAAGAGCAAAGTGGAGAAGGGAATCAAGTTCTCTATGAACCGTGAGGATGTTCCGGCGGGAAGACAGGTATGGGTCGTATGGGTCGCCGTTGACCGTACCCCGGAGGGACAGTTCTACGGCGGAATTACCGCCTGCGAGATGTGGATTGACACCGAGGCGCGCCGCGGTTGGAAGATTCTTGCGGATCATGTCAATAAGCTGGATGCGGCCTTGAAGCGTAAGCTTATTCTGGATGGACTTGGAAGTGTTGAGCGGGCCGCGCTGAAGTCATTGCTGATGGCCCATAATGAAGAGTGGTGGGCTGCTTCGCCTGAGGAGCTGAAGGGGGCGCTGTCGGAATAATACTTGTAGTTCAAGTGGAAACGGCTTTGCCGTCCTTTTAAAGGACGGTACCGTTTCGGCGGGAAATAGAAGGATAATGTACAGCGTGAACATATAAATTCTTATATTTGAACAAAAATTAAGGCTTGGCCCCGTTAGGGGGCCAAGCCTTATCTGATGTCTAAGCAGGGATGAATGGATAACGTTACTGCGGATCTGCTCTGCCGGGAGTGTTCAGCTTGCGCTTGAGCTGGCTGACTCTGGCTTGGCTGATGCCGAGAACCTCGGCAAGCTCCTTCTGGTTGGCATAAGGATGATCTTCGATCGCTTTCATTAGACGCAGACTCATTTCTTCGGTCTTACTTCTCCGTACCCCGCGGGCTGGCTCGGGCTGCTCTTCTGCTGAACTTGGGGAGGCATGGATGGGTTCTGATCCGCGTTCGGGGTCACTAAGCTCCTTCAGACAGGTGTTGCAAATGAACTGATCCTTATAGTAGGTAACATGATCAAGACTTCTGCAAAAGGTGCATTCTGTGGAGGTGTACTTTCGGAGGACGATTATATCCTCATCCAGTATAAAAAATTCAATAGGATCCCCAATGTCAATATTACGTGTCATGCGGATTTCTACGGGAACCACAATTCTTCCGAGACTGTCTAAGCTTCGGATCATGCCTGTATCTTTCATCCCATGTCCCTCATTTACATCTTTATATTTTTTGTAGATATATATGATTATAGCAGTAATTGTAAGTTAAGAGAACGGGGGAAGCGTATACAAATAGGGGGATTTATTGTCATTTTATAGGAGTGTTTATCATTTTTTGGCGCCTGAGGATGCGGAGATCAAAAATAGAAGAAAAACCTCTCCGCCTGGGAAGTCCCAAGGGAGAGGCTGATTAGGGTTCTCTTATTAATACCCAATATACCACAGCCGAAACAGCGGTATAGGCCTTTAGACCAGCCTGTGGGGCTGTGCCTGCGGATCGCTGGCCGAGACATAAGGATTAGCCCGCAGATAGAAGCGCCAGGGGCGCCCGGCATACTCTTCTGCATAAGGAATATTGATGCGCGGGGCCTGGACAATATCCAGGGATTCCGGGTCTTCCCCCTGCTCGATGCTCAGCGGGCCTTCCGGCAGATCGAACCTGGAAAAGTTAAGGCTCTTGTCAATCCGCAGCGCCCGGCACAGCTTGCCCGGCCCGCCGGAGAGGTCCGAGGGCTTCCTGACGGCAACCCCCCTGTATGCTGCCATAAGCTCGGCATCCCTCTCCGTAAGCGGCTCTACTGCCCGGATCAGAACGGCATGCGGCTCGTCCTGTGCGGCAGTTACGACATTTAGGCAATGGTACATACCGTAGATCAGGTATACATACACTGCGCCTCCTGCGCTGAACATGACCTCCGTCCGGGCGGTCCGGCGGCTGCCGTAAGCGTGGCTGCCCTTATCCTCAGCACCTCCGTAGCTCTCTGTCTCCACAATGCGGCAGCGGATGTCCCCGTCTTCCGTGCGGCGGACCAGATGCTGGCCAAGAAGACGCGGCGCTGCTTCAACTGCCGGGAGCTTGTAGAGCTCAGGCTGCAGCAGCTGTGGCGCGCCCGGTTCAAGGCCGGCGGAGTGATTCGGCTTCATGAATGGATGACACACCTTCCTGCGGCGGAGTTAGGCGGGCGTACGCCTCTGCCGGTCTCCCCATCGTAACGCAGGGCAGCGGGGAGCGGCAATCCCCGGTTAGTTCATCCACCAGCGCTTGATATTATTCCAGAGGGAATGCTCTTCCTTGACCGGATTGACAGGACCGGAAGGCACGGTGCTGCCGGAAGCACCGGGTTCACCAGAGCTATGCTGGTCACAATATCCGGTAGGCTCTGTGCCGCTGATGAAGGTCTCCAGCTTTTTCTCCGGACAGTCTGCTGTAGCCAGCATGCCGGACAGCGGATCGATATATACGCTGACTACGCCATCGGGAATGGGAAAAATCTTCGGCGGCACATTCTCCAGTGCTTTTTCCGTGAATCCGGCGAAGATAGGTGCTGCCCGTCTGCCGTCGGTGGTCGCAATATCACGGCCCTTATCATATCCGACCCAGACGGCGGTTGAGAGCTCAGGCGTGAAGCCTACCATCCACCCGTCGGTATCTGTAGTACCGGTCTTGCCGGCCACCGGACGCTTGATCATCGAGGCCACCCGGTTCCCGGTGCCTCCGCTCTCGAAGACCCCCTCCATCAGCCGGGTTAACACGTAAGCTGCTGCCGGCTCAACGACGGCCTGTCCCTCGGGCTGCGGAGCTTCATAGAGAAGATGTCCGCCCGCATCCGTGATCTTCAGGACCGCAGTGACCGGCTGCTTCACTCCGTCATTCGCAATCACTGCGAAGGCTGCGGCCATCTCCAGCGGGCTGACAGGCGAGGTTCCTAGCGCAAGCGAAGGAACGCTCTGCAGCGGGCTGTTAATGCCCATGGCGGCCGCCATAGCGGCGACCTTATCTGCCCCAATCTTCATAATGGTATTCACTGCATAGATATTGTCGGATGCGGCAATGGCCTGCCGCATATTAATCTCTCCCAGATATTTATCCCCGAAGTTCCGGGGCTGGTATGTCTTGCGGTTGTTATCATAATGGAATAGCGTTGGCTGGCTGTTGAAGACGGACAAGCCGGTCATTTCTTTAGTCGACAGCGCCGCCAAATACATAATCGGCTTAAAGGAAGATCCGGGCTGGCGCGTCTTCGCCAGCACATGGTTGAAGGAGCTGGTCCGGTAATTCGTGCCCCCGACCATAGCCTTCACGTAGCCAGTGCGGGGATCAACGGAGACCAGGGCCGTTTCCAGCTCGCTGCTGTGGTCCATACCCTGATCCACCGCCGCTTCCGCAGCCTGCTGCATATCCGGGTCAAGCGTCGTATAGACATTCAGCCCGCCCCGGTCCAGCTCGTCACTGCTGATATGCAGGCTGTCGATCACAAGGCTGCGCACATAATCGCGGAAATAGGGTACAGCCACCGTGGTATCCTTTTGACCCTGCGGGCTCAGCTTCAACTGCTCCTTAACAGCCTCCTGTGCCTGCGACTCCGTAATATCCCCCGTATCGACCATGGCGGCCAGGATGATGCCTTGACGTTTCAAGGCGCTGTCCAGATGATTATAAGGAGAATAATAGGTGGGTCCCTTGGGCACTCCGGCCAGCAGTGCGCTTTCCGCCAGATCCAGATCTGCGGCAGCTTTGCCGAAATACATCCGGGCTGCAGCCTCGATCCCATAAGCGCCGTGCCCGTAGTAGATTTCATTTAAATACATATTCAGGATTTCATCCTTAGAATATTTCATTTCCAGCTGTAGGGTATATAGCGCTTCCTTGGCTTTGCGGGTCCAGGTTTTCTCATGGGTCAGGTACAGATTGCGTGCTAGCTGCTGGGTTAAGGTGCTGGCCCCTTGCGTGCGTCTGCCCGCCTCCAGATTGGCGAGTACCGCTCTCCCCATGCCTTTCAGATCAAAGCCGATATGATTATAGAATTTCCGGTCCTCCACAGCCAGCGTGGCCTTGATGAGCAGCGGAGAGATCCGGTTAAGCTCAACAGGCTCACGGCTGCGGCCGTCTGTAGTGAAGGTGGTCATCACATTGCCCCTGACGTCAAGCAGTCTGGAGCGGACATCATCCCCAAGCGG
This sequence comes from Paenibacillus sp. FSL R7-269, assembly GCF_000517865.1. Taxonomy (NCBI): domain Bacteria; kingdom Bacillati; phylum Bacillota; class Bacilli; order Caryophanales; family Paenibacillaceae; genus Paenibacillus; species Paenibacillus sp. FSL R7-269. The sequence goes on along the minus strand of NZ_ASPS01000056.1, from coordinate 13,891 downwards.
GGGGAGCGGCTTCTGATATAGGTATCCAAGCAGAGCGCCGGCGGCCAGCAGGAACAGCAGGGCGGAGACAACCAGTAGCCGAAAGAGCAGGCGGAAGCGGCGTTTGCGGACTTTGGGTGTGGCAGAATCGCGCGTCATGGTATCAGGCTCCTTCGAATTCAAGCAGTTACACAGGCTGGCACCATGAGGGCTGCCGCTGCCTGTATTCCTCATTATGGGAAAGGATGAGAGGAGATATTCACCATTGGCAGAGAAAGCGGATCTTGTCGAACCCGGCGGGAACAGGTGAGCATTTGCGCACGCTGCTCCATGTGTGAATTTGTGAACGGTTATGGTAAAATTTTAGATACTTATGAAAATGCATGTAACAATCATGCCCGGGAGGACTGCCGCCATGGCTTTTCGCGTATCTGCTGTACAATATCATCTGCACACCATCTCTTCCTTCGGGGAGTTTGCTGCCGAGTGTGAGCAATACATCAAGACGGCCCGAGAGTACGGCGCTGAATTTATCCTCTTCCCTGAATTTCTTACGACACAGCTGATGTCGATCGGAGGCGAAGACGGGGGAGCGCTGGGGATAGAGGATCTGCCGCAGTTCACAGACCGTTACCTGGAGATGTTCTCCGGGTACGCGAAGAAGTATGTGGTACATATTATTGGGGGGACCCATGTGCTGCGGCGCAGCGGCAAGCTGTATAATGTAGCCCATCTTTTTTACCCGGACGGAAGAATTGCCGAGCAGGCCAAGCTGCATATTACCCCTGCCGAGGTAGAGGGCTGGAATATGGGGGCGGGTGAGGAGCTTCAGGTATTCCAGACAGATCATGGGACCATTGCCATGCTGACCTGCTATGACATTGAATTCCCTGAAATTGTGCGCATGGCCCGGGCCAAGGGCGCAGATGTGATCTTCTGCCCGTCCTGCACGGATGACCGCCACGGCTTCCACCGGGTACGGTATACGAGCCACGCCCGGGCTATCGAGAATCAAGTCTATGTAGTGCTGACCGGGACCGTAGGCTCGCTGCCTACCGTTGACCTGATGCGGGCCAACTTCGGTCAGGCTGCAGTAATTACACCCAATGACATCCCGTTCCCTCCGCAGGGTCTGCTGGCCGAAGGGGAGATTAACCATGATATGATCATCACCGCCGATCTGGATCTGGATCTGCTGTACCGCGTCCGGGAACACGGGTCTGTAACCACCTGGCGTGACCGCCGCACCGATCTGTACACCGACTGGACGTAAAGGGGAGACTAACGGATGTATTATAAGAAGTTCTACGCTTTGGACGGCAAGACGCCGGTCCCTGCGGTGATCCGTTCCTATACGGAAGCTGACTTCACCGAGCTCATCACGATCCAGTCCGAGGCATTCCCGCCGCCTTATCCTGCGGAGCTGTGGTGGAACCGGGAGCAGCTGCTGAATCACGTGACACTTTTTCCGGAAGGGGCTTTATGTGTGGAGGTGGCCGGGGAGCTGGCCGGATCGGTTACCGGATTCCTGATGAATTTCGACCCGGAGGCGCCGATGCATCATCATACGTGGTCAGAGGTTACGGCAGACGGATACCTTACTTCGCATCAGCCGGACGGGAACACGTTGTACATAGCGGATTTGTGCGTCCGTCCCAAATACCGCAAGCTGGGTCTGGGCAAAGAGCTGGTCCAGTCGTTATACCATGTGGTCGTGGAACAGAAGCTGGAGCGGCTGTTGGGAGCGGGCCGGATGCCGGGCTATCACCGGGTGGCCGGTCAGATGACAGCAGAAGAGTATTTAGCCGGGGTTGTTGCCGGAAGCTGGTCTGATCCGGTGATTACTTTTCTGCTGCGGTGCGGGCGGTCTCCGGTCAGTGTGGTTGCGGGTTATCTGGAGGACGAGGAATCTGGGAATTACGCAGCGCTGATGGAATGGCGGAATCCTTTTCAATAAATGAACACAGCCTATCACTTGGAGGAGATCCCTTGATTATGGAATATAGAAGAATTACAGATATTGACGACCCGTTGTTCAGAGAGGTGCATCAGCTGCTGTCGGAGGTATTTCCGCCTGAGGAAGTGCTGGAGTACAGCCTGTGGAAGGAGCCGCTTGCCGATCCGGGAATACGCGTGTTCGCTGCCGTACATGAAGGGACGGTTGTAGGCACTACGGAATACCGTTATTATGCCGACTGGAATGTGGCGATGACCGATTTCACGATTATTGGCCGGGAAGGGCTGGGCATTGGCCGTTTTCTGGCGCGTCAACGCTTGAAGGATCTGGAGAAGCTGGCGGCTGAGAATCATACGGAGCTGCTGGGGATGTTCGCTGAGATCTATGATCCGTACCGTGTGGGGTATGATTTTGGCGGAATTAAGCCGATGGACCCGTACGTCCGCCGTGAAGTTCTGTCGCATTTGGGCTATAAAAGAATAGATATTCCCTATGTCCACCCTTCCTGGCAGGGGGATGGCGAAGCGGTGTCCGGTCTGGACCTCTGCTTCATGCCCGGAGATGAGGACCTGGAGAGCATCGCAGCGCCGCTGGTGGCCGATTTCCTGACCCGTTATTACGCCGTGCTTGCGGACAAGCCGGAAGCCTGGACATCGATGATCAGCCAGCTTCGCGGCAGGGAGAGTGTGGCGTTATTGCCGCTGTGAGGGCCAGGACAGATGAAAAAGCGATTGAATTGCCCTCCTGATCTGGATATAGTGTACAATGGGAAAGCGAATATGACCTCTATGATTACAAGTACGAATAAGCGGGGAACGTGTGATGACTGAAGGACCGCAAGGCAAATACGGCGTTTCGGTAACGCTGGAGAGTGTGCAGGGCACAGAGCGCAGTGTGGTGCATGCTGCAGGTGAGGCTATTGCCAAGGGACAGTCGCTGTACATTATTTATGAAGAGCAGCAGACCGGACCCGAAGGCGCAGTGGCCGCGGTACGCAACACGCTGAAGATTTCAGAGGGCAGAATCAAGCTGATCCGCCATGGTGCTGTCCAGTCGGAGCAGTCCTTTGAGCCGGGGCAACCGCTGCCCGGATTCTACCGCTCGCCTTATACACAGTTCAATCTCACCACAGACACGAAGACACTGGACATCAAGCGCGAAGGAAGATCGCTTGCCGTTTCATGGGAATATGATCTCTACGTATATGGAGAAGTAACAGGACAGTTCGCTATAAGTTTGAATATACAGGAGGAACCACAATCATGACACAATCTTTAAATCCGCTCCAGCTTGCCCATGAACGGGTGAAGGAGGCCGTCGCCGATGCGGTTGTAGCCGCAGGTCTGGTGTCCCGCGAAGAGCTGCCGGCCATTGTGCTGGAAGTACCGAAGGACAAGGCCCATGGAGATATGGCTACGAATGCTGCTATGCAGCTGACCAAGATCGCTAAGCGTAATCCCCGGCAGATCGCCGAGGCCATTATCGAGCACCTGGATACGGGCCGCGCTTCCATTGAGAAGGCGGAGATTGCCGGACCGGGCTTCATTAACTTTACTTTGTCCAAAAGCTATCTCTACCCCGTGATCGCACTTGTGGCCGAGCAGGGTGACGGTTATGGCCGTGTGAACATAGGCCAGGGCAAGCGTGTAGAAATGGAGTTCGTCAGCGCGAACCCTACCGGCAGCCTTCATCTGGGACATGCCCGTGGCGCTGCTGTCGGCGATGCCCTGTGCAACGTGCTGGATTATGCCGGCTACAACGTGACCCGCGAGTACTACATTAACGATGCCGGGAACCAGGTCGCCAATCTGTGCAAATCCATCGAGACCCGTTACCTGCAGGAGCTGGGCCAGCCGGCCGAGATGCCGGAGGACGGTTATCATGGAGAGGATATCAAGGGCTTCGCCAAGGAGCTGGTGGCGGAGAAGGGCGATTCTCTGCTGGCTATGACACCGGGCGACCGGGCGGCATTCTTCCGTACCTACGGGCTTGCCAAGGAACTCGACAAAATCAAACGCGACCTCAGCCGGTTCCGGGTCAACTTCGATATCTGGTTCAGTGAAACCTCCCTCTATGAGAACGGAGAAGTGCTGCGTTCCCTGGATGAGCTTCGTGAGCGCGGAGAAGTCTATGAGAAGGAAGGCGCCACCTGGCTTGCGACCACCAAATACGGCGATGATAAAGACCGCGTGCTGATCAAGAACGATGGCACGTATACGTACCTCACACCGGATATCGCCTATCACAGCGACAAATACGGCCGCGGCTACGACACGATGATCAACATCTGGGGAGCCGATCACCACGGCTATATTCCACGGATGAAGGCGGCTATGGCGGCGCTCGGTAATGATCCCGAGAAGCTCGTGGTGCTGATCGCCCAAATGGTCAGCCTGTTCCAGGATGGCGAGAAGGTTAAGATGTCCAAGCGTACCGGCAAAGCCGTCACGATGGAAGACCTGATGGATGAAGTAGGAATCGACGCGATCCGTTACTTCTTCACCATGCGCAGCATGGATTCGCATCTGGACTTTGACATGGATCTGGCGATTTCGACATCCAATGAGAATCCTGTATTCTATGTACAATACGCACATGCGCGGATTTGCAGCATATTCCGCCAAGCGGAGGAGCAAGGGATTGTAGTGCCGGATGCAGCCCAGATTGATTACAGCAAGCTGACCGCCGTACATGAATATGATCTGCTGCGCAAAATCGGTGAACTGCCTGCGGAGATTACCATTGCTGCCGAGGGCTATGCACCGCACCGTCTGGTCCGGTATGTATACGACCTGGCTTCGTTGTTCCACAGCTATTACAAGGCAGAGCGCGTGATCACTGAGGATGCCGCTCAGACAGTAGCCCGCCTTGCCCTGCTGGGCGCAGCACGTACGGCCATTGCCAACGTCCTGCGGCTGGTCGGTGTTACCGCACCGGACCGGATGTAACTATACTTGGAAAGCGCCGCCCCTGTTTTATGGGGGCGGCGTTTTTGGTCAAATATAAGAAATTATATGTTGCACACGATAACTTATCCTTCTATTTCTCGCTGAAACGGTACCGTCCTTTACAAGGACGGTACCGTTTCCACTTGTCATTATGCTATGCTGCTGCACCTTAAGCCTTCGCCACAGCAGCGGCCTTCGCTCCGCTGCCTGCGGTGCTGCTGGCGCTGCCGTTGCCCCGCCGGGCCCGGATGCCTGCGCGCAGCAGCTGCAGTGCATCGGCCGCGCCGCCGCCCAGCGACGAGCGGCGCTGGCCCTTACGCAGCCGCACCGGCGAAGCGGAGCGGCGCAAGAGCAGCTTCAGCTCGCGGGGCGACAGCCCCGGCCGCAGCGCGAGCAGCAGGGCCGCGGCACCGGTGACATGGGAGGTCGCCATGGAGGTGCCGCTCATTTCCTTGTACCCCTCCCGCAGCCAGCAGGAGGGGATGCCCTCGCCTGGGCCGTACACATCAATGTACGGTCCGCGGTTGCTGAAGGCGGCGACGCGCTGCCTTCTATCAAGGGCGCCTACGGCAATAGTCTCCGGATAGCGCGCGGGGTAATCCCCGCCGCGCTTGCCGTCGTTGCCGGAGGAAGCGATAATGGCAATCCCGGCCCGGTAGGCCTTGATCACCACCTCATGCAGAGCCTTGCTCCGGTTCCTCATCCCGAAGCTCATATTAATGATATCGATTTTGTTCTGCACGCACCAATCGATGCCAAGGACAATATCCGACACATAAGCGGAGCCGTTGTGGTCGAAGGCCTTGACCGGATAGAGCAGCGCCCGGGGGGCTACGCCCATCATATTGCGTGAGCCCCCGGCTGCCGCCAGGGTACCGGCAATATGCGTGCCGTGTCCGTTGTCATCCAGCGGCATCATGCCGCGGTTCAGCAGGTTGACCCCGGAGGCCAGAGAATGCCTGAGATCGGGATGGCGGAAATCGACGCCTGTATCAATGACGCCGATCTTCACATGGACGCCAGTCGATCTGGACCAGGCCTGTGGAGCGCGGATGGCCCTGATTCCCCAGGGCATCAGGGCGGAACCGCTTTTGTCCGCCAAGGGCGAATGAACCTGAATCCGGTGGTCTGCTTCTATACAGAGGGAATCCGCATAACGGTTCATCAGCCGCTCTGCTCCTGCGGCGGGCACGAAGAAAGCCTGAATCAGCGTAGAGACCTGAACCTGCCGCAGACCAGGCTTTTTAGTTTTCAGAGATTTCCACTGCGACAGTGCGCCGGCATACATGCGGGGGTCGTTGAAGGTCACAATGTGCCGCGGTGCACTTTTGGGGGCAGCCTTCATTTCTTCAAGCAGCATCTGCCAAAATCCGTAATAATCCATAGGTTACGCCGTCCCCTCCTCGGTGCCGTGCTGCCATATTGTATGAAAGGGGGATGGTGTCCGAATGGGAACTTGCCCTTTTTTAACGAAATAGGCTGCCCATCGTGTCAAAAGGCTGGAGTTTACATAAAATAAACAGAGGGAACCGCGAGGTGCCCTGCAACATCCCGTAAGGAGCCGATCCTTGGCGTGGATACAGTCATGCGCGGAGGGGTACCCCCCTCCGCCTTTTTGGGAAAAATATAAGAAATTATAGGTTTCACACGATAATTTATCCTTCTATTTCTCGCTGAAACGGTACCGTCCTTTAAAAGGACAGTAAAGTCGTTTCCACTTGTATTAGTTACTCCATGCTCATCCCATTTATTGCCCCGCCCAGGCGGACAAGCCTTCATCCAGCGGCAGGGCCGCAGATTCCGTTTCCCGGATCTTGCTGCAATAGACTTGCAATTTACCCGCAAATAGGTTTTACTTAGTTTTGTTAATGGATATCATGAATGAAGCATGATTTAATGTGAACAATGCGTGAGAGGAAGTGTCCTTTAGTGAGTACGCCACTCAATTTAAAGCTGGACCCTGAGAAAGTAAAAGAAATGCCGATGGTAGACCTGGCCTTCCTGGTGCTTAAGGCAGCTAATACGCCTTACTACTACCGTGATCTGATGGTGGAGGTTGCCAAGCTGCGCGGGTTGACCGATCAAGAGAGCCAAGATACGATCGCCCAGCTATATACCGAGATTAATATTGACGGGCGTTTTGCCTGTGTCGGAACCAACTTGTGGGGCCTGAAGCGCTGGTACCCGCTCGAACGCTCCGATGACCCTGTCGGCAACACCAAGCGCGTGCGGATCATCAACGATGAAGACGACGATCTGGAAGATGACGATTTTGCCGATGAAGAAGAGAATTATGCTGCTGAGGAAGAGGATTTCGATGCGATTGATGAAGATCGCGACGACCTCTATTCTGACGACGACAGCGAAGAGGAAGTTGACGAAGATGTAGTCATTGATGAAGACGACATTGACGAAGACGAATCGGATGATGAAGATTCCGAAGACGGCGAAGAAGACGATGCCGACGATGAGGACGAGGAAGATAAATTTTAGAACAGTCTTTGCAGGGGCGCAATTCCTCCCTTGACAGGGGCGGGACGCTCAGAGTAAACTATTGCATGGGCTTATAATGAAAGTTAATATTGTTTTCTAAAATAAAAAGTGCCCCGGGTCTACGGGTGTCACTTTTTTGTTTTTTTACAAGATAAGAAAGAATAAGCTTCGCTTAATTTGTATGCCAAGAAGCTGCGGTTTTCCGCGATTTCCAGGCTGCCGGCCTTGAATTTTGGCGGGTGGAAGCAACTTTCGGGTTCCCCGGTTGGATGATGGAAAAAAGGGATACGATAAGGGGCAAGCGTCCCCTGAATTTCTGGACTTTATTTAGGAGGGTTTTACAGTGACAAAGTATATTTTCGTAACGGGTGGCGTTGTGTCTTCCCTTGGCAAAGGCATTACCGCTGCTTCGCTGGGCAGACTGCTCAAGAACAGAGGTCTCAAGGTAACGATCCAGAAATTCGATCCTTACATTAACGTGGACCCGGGAACGATGAGTCCTTATCAGCACGGGGAAGTATTCGTGACCGATGACGGCGCGGAGACCGACCTCGACCTTGGGCATTACGAGCGGTTTATTGACATTAACCTGTCCAAGAACAGCAACGTAACCACAGGCAAAATCTATTCCTCGGTCATCAGCAAAGAACGCCGTGGAGAATATCTTGGGGGAACCGTGCAGGTTATCCCGCATATTACGAACGAAATCAAGGAACGTGTCTTCCGTGCGGGCCGTGAGACCGGCTCGGATGTAGTCATTACCGAAATCGGCGGCACCGTGGGCGATATCGAGAGTCTGCCGTTCATGGAAGCCATCCGTCAGATCAAGAGCGACATCGGCCGGGAGAATGTCATGTACATTCACGTGACCCTGATTCCTTATATCAAAGCAGCCGGAGAAGTGAAAACAAAGCCGACCCAGCATAGTGTCAAGGAGCTGCGCAGCATCGGGATTCAGCCCAATGTGATCGTATGCCGTACGGAATATCCGTTGACCAACGATATGAAAGCCAAGCTGGCTCTGTTCTGTGATATCGATGAGAACGCCGTTGTGGAATGCCGCGATGCCGCGACGCTTTATGAGGTGCCGCTGAATCTGCGCGACGAAGGTCTGGATGAGATTGTCGTCAACCACTTGAAGCTGACTACTCCTGCGCCGGATATGCGTGAATGGGAGAGCATGCTGGAGCGGATTCAGAAGCTGGAGCGTACCGTTGAGATTGCTATCGTCGGCAAGTACGTGGCGCTGCACGATGCTTATCTGAGTGTTGTTGAATCCCTGTCCCATGCCGGATTTGCCTCCAATGCCGAAGTGAAGCTCCGGTGGGTCGATGCAGAGCTGGTAACCGATGAGAATGTGGACGAGCTGCTGGGCGGCATCGGCGGCATTCTGGTTCCAGGCGGCTTCGGCGACCGGGGAATCGAAGGCAAGATCTCGGCCATCCGCTATGCGCGGGAGCAGTCCATTCCGTTCTTCGGCATTTGCCTGGGAATGCAGGTGTCTGTCATCGAGTACGGCCGTTCCATGCTGGGACTGGCAGGAGCGAACAGCTCCGAGATTGATCCTTCGACTCCGCATCCGCTGATTGACCTTCTGCCAGAGCAGAAGGATATCGAAGATATGGGCGGCACGATGCGCCTTGGCCTGTATCCTTGTAAGCTTTTGCCGGATTCCCTTGCTATGTCCTGCTATGACGATGAGCTGGTCTATGAGCGTCACCGTCACCGGTATGAATTCAACAATGCTTATCGTGATGAGATGGAGAAGGCAGGTCTGGTTATTTCCGGTACCTCTCCTGATGGACGTCTGGTGGAGATTGTCGAGCTGCCGGGTCACCCGTGGTTCCTGTCCGTGCAATTCCACCCGGAATTCACCTCCCGTCCCAACCGTCCGCAACCGCTGTTCCGTGAATTTGTCAAAGCCTCGCTTACACATTCCGAGCAAATGTAACTATAGAATGAATAGGCCAGACAGGCCTGTGGGAGCTCCCGGTACGGGGGCTTTCTTTTTTGAAGACCTGCTTTGCATAATAGCTTCCTGAATGCAAGGGGACTGTATTCCCGCTTTTTCACCGAAAATCCTCCTTTATATGGCATAGATTTACGCATTTTAGCCAATTAGCAGGATTTTGGCTGCAAACCACGAATAATAGGTTTCGTATAGACTAAGTTGAAGCGGGGCCGTTAGCTGTTGAGAGGGCGCGGTATGGACAATCTGCCTTAAACTCTGGGAGGGTATCGTATGGAAAAGAAGAAAGTGTTAATCGTCGACGATCAGAATGGAATCCGGATTCTTCTCATGGAAGTATTCAATAGTGAAGGTTATGCCACCTTTCAGGCAGCTAACGGGAAATTGGCGCTGGACATTGTCAGGAACGAATCGCCGGATATGGTTTTGCTGGATATGAAAATTCCGGGGATGGACGGACTCGAGATTCTCAAGCATCTGAAGGAGCTTAATCCGGCGATCAAGGTCATTATGATGACGGCCTACGGAGAGCTGGACATGATTAAGGAAGCGACCAAGCTGGGAGCCCTGATGCATTTTACCAAGCCGTTTGATATCGATGAGATGCGCGTTGCCGTCAATATGCACCTGCACAACAAATCAGTTGACCAATGCAGCTAGCTTAGAAAAATAGAGTTTGGGGACATCCTGTTATGGATACGCTAAAAGAGGAAATGATCCGCCGGCAAAGGGTTGGCTGTATATCGTCCCACCGGGACATTTTTTTGTGTATCCTATTTAGTATTTAACACAGGATGTGCTATAATAGGCCTGTATGTGATGTCGGCTTATATAAGCAACCCAATATTTTAGGAGGATTGAAACCATGCCATTAGTATCTATGACAGACATGTTGACCAAAGCACTTGAAGGAAAATATGCAGTTGGCCAGTTCAACATCAATAACCTGGAGTGGACGCAAGCGATTCTTGGTGCAGCAGAAGAAGAGAAGTCACCGGTAATCCTTGGCGTATCCGAAGGCGCAGCTCGTCACATGGGCGGCTTTACCACAGTAGTTAAGATGGTTGAAGGTCTTATTCATGACATGAAAATCACCGTTCCTGTAGCCATCCACTTGGACCACGGTTCAAGCTTTGACAAATGTAAAGATGCAATCGATGCCGGCTTCACTTCCGTAATGATCGACGGCTCCCACCACCCAATCGACGAGAACATTGAAATGACTAAAAAAGTCGTTGACTATGCTCACGCTAAAGGTGTATCTGTAGAAGCAGAAGTTGGTACTGTAGGCGGACAGGAAGATGACGTTATCGGCGGCATCCAATACGCTGACCTTAACGAATGCGTACGCATCGTTAAAGAAACAGGCATCGACACTCTGGCTCCTGCACTGGGTTCCGTACACGGTCCTTACCTGGGCGAACCAAACCTTGGATTCAAGGAAATGGAAGAAATCCGCGATGCAGTTAACCTTCCGCTTGTACTTCACGGCGGTACTGGTATCCCGGTACATGACATTCAGAAATCCATCTCCCTGGGTACTTCCAAGATCAACGTGAACACTGAGAACCAAATCGCGTTCGCTAAGGTTGTTCGCGAAGTTCTTGCTGCTAAGCCGGATGCTTACGATCCGCGTACATTTATCGCACCAGGCCGCGATGCTATCAAGCAGACTGTTATCGGCAAAATCCGCGAATTCGGATCCAGCAACAAAGCCTAATTAATACCCTGCCGCATAACGTTTTTCCGCACAAGCCATTTCGTTTTCCTCAGAAACGGGTGCCGTCCTTCAGGTAAGGACGGCGCAGCCGTTTCTTCTTCTAATCACCAATCACAAGTAGTCCTTTTGTCACCTTAAGCCACAACTGGTATTGCCATAACAAGCTGCAATACACGTAGGGGGAACCAGATAAATTTATGGAAAAATTAATGATTGGCGGCGGACGTCCGCTAGAGGGCGTTGTTACCATCAGCGGAGCAAAGAATAGCGCCATTGCGCTTATTCCTGCAGCAATTTTGGCGGAGTCTGAAGTTGTGCTGGATAATTTGCCTGCGCTTAGTGATGTTGCCGTTTACTCCGAAATTCTGGAGGAGCTTGGCGCGAGCGTGTCTTGGACAGGCAGCCAAATGAGAATTAATCCCTCCCGTATCGTATCCATTCCCATGCCTAACGGACCGGTGAAGAAGCTCCGGGCCTCTTATTATATGATGGGCGCACTTTTGGGCCGGTTTAAGGAAGCGACCATTGGATTACCCGGCGGCTGTAATTTTGAGCCCCGTCCGATTGACCAGCATATCAAAGGCTTTGAGGCGCTTGGTGCGACTGTTACCAATGACCATGGCTCGATTCACCTGTATGCCAAAGAACTGCGCGGTGCTAAGATCTATCTGGATGTATCCAGTGTCGGTGCCACCATTAACATTATGCTCGCGGCCTCCCGTGCCAAAGGCTCTACAATTATTGAAAATGCGGCTAAAGAGCCTGAGATTATAGATGTAGCTACCCTGCTCAACTCCATGGGCGCTGTTATAAAGGGCGCCGGTACCGAAACGATCCGGATTGAAGGCGTAAGTGAAATGCACGGCTGCCGCCATTCGATCATTCCTGACCGTATTCAGGCTGGAACGTACATGATTGCCGCTGCGGCTACGCGGGGCAATGTCTTAATTGATAACGTGATTCCCAAGCATCTGGAGGCACTCACTGCCAAGCTGCTGGAAATGGGAGTAGACATAGAAGAATTGGATGAGAGTATCCGGGTGATCGGCAGGGCCAAGTACCAGCACGCAGATGTCAAGGCGCTGATCTATCCCGGTTTCGCGACTGATCTGCAATCTCCAATGACGAGTATGCTGACTCAGGCTGAAGGCGTTAGCGTCCTAAGCGATTTCGTCTACAGCAACCGGTTCAAGCATGTTCCTGAATTGGTCCGCATGGGCGCTAAGATTCGTGTGGAAGGACGTTCCGCAATCATTGAAGGCGGTCCGCTGAATGCGGCCAAGGTGAAGGCTGCTGATCTCCGCGCAGGCGCAGCCCTAGTGATTGCAGGTCTTACTGTTGAAGAAGGTATCACTGAAGTGACAGGTGTAGAGTATATTGACCGCGGTTATGACAACCTCGTAAGTAATCTTCGCAGTTTAGGAGCCGATGTCTGGCGCGAGAACGAATAAGGAGAATACCCGGATTGGCAAGCAGAAATTGGCTGCCTGAGTGCATATCTCCTTCCAATTCGGGTAATCCTATCCTAATAAGCAATTTCATAGACTCATAGTTTAGAACTCATCATACACAAATTGAATAGGTGGTTATAGCACATGGATCTTCAAATTTCCGATCTGGAAGAAATGAAGCTTACCGATCTGTATAAGCTGGCTAAGAAATACCAGATTCCTTATTACGGAACGCTTAAGAAGCGGGAGTTAATCTTCGCTATTCTTAGAGCACAGGCAGAGCAGAGCGGTCTAATGTTTATGGAAGGCGTGCTTGAGATTCTGCCGGAAGGCTATGGCTTCCTTCGGCCGATTAACTACTTGCCGAGTGCAGAGGATATTTATATCTCCGCATCGCAGATCCGCAAGTTCGACCTTAGAAGCGGTGACCTGGTCTCCGGGAAATGCCGGACGCCCAAAGAGAACGAACGCTATTTTGGACTCTTGCAGGTGAATGCCGTCAACGGCGAGAACCCGGCAACTGCAGCTGAACGGTTGCATTTTCCGGCGCTTACGCCGCTTTATCCGCAAGATAAGCTGCCGCTCGAAACATCCCCAACCCATTTATCGACCCGTATCATGGATTTGCTTGCTCCTGTAGGTCTGGGGCAACGCGGTTTAATTGTAGCACCTCCCAAAGCAGGGAAGACGCTCCTCCTCAAAGAAATTGCCAACAGTATCTCTACGAACAATCCCGAGATTGCACTGTTTGTTTTGCTGATCGATGAACGTCCTGAGGAAGTAACGGATATGCAGCGTTCGGTTAAAGGTGAGGTAGTGGCTTCGACATTTGACGAGCTGCCGGAGAATCATATCAAAGTGGCAGAGCTTGTACTCCAGCGTGCGCTGCGTCTGGTAGAGCACAAGAAGGATGTTGTCATTCTGCTAGACAGCATTACCCGTCTTGCCCGTGCTTACAATCTCGTAGTTCCGCCATCCGGCCGGACACTTAGCGGAGGGATCGATCCTGCCGCGTTCCATCGGCCTAAGCGTTTCTTCGGTTCGGCACGTAACGTGGAGGAGGGCGGCAGCTTAACTATTCTTGCTACCGCACTGATTGATACCGGATCACGGATGGATGATATTATTTATGAGGAATTCAAGGGTACAGGGAACATGGAGCTCCATCTGGACCGTAAGCTGGCTGAGCGCCGGATCTTCCCGGCAATTGATATCCGCCGTTCAGGTACGCGCCGTGAAGAAGTATTGCTTAGCAAGGAAGAGCTGGATACAATCTGGTCGATCCGTAAAAATATGAATGAATCCTATGACTTCGTAGAAGGATTCCTAAAGAAGCTGCGTGACAGCAAGACGAATGCGGAGTTCCTGGCCTCC
>NZ_ASPS01000055.1:0-5968 GCF_000517865.1 Paenibacillus sp. FSL R7-269 | reverse complement strand
TTGCCGACTACCTGAGAATAGATAACAAGAGGAGAATAACATGTATTTGGTATATGCCGACGAACAAGGAAACGTATATGATCATCCCGAGCTGTATGCCCTGGCCCGCAGTGGCGATATGATCGTTGAGATACTGGAGGAAGAGCTGGTTCCGCTGCCTGAGGGGGCCACGCTGGTCGGGCTTCCGAGCACGCGGGCGATTGGGATGAATCCGGAGACTGGTGAGATGCTGCCCCTGCCGGCAGGTTCGCAGGCTGTCGGAGCCTTGCTGCCGCAGGGATACACTCGTCTGTGCCTTCCCGGTTACGTCAAGACAGACAAGACCTACAAGCTTCCGCTCTTCGGATATTCCGCTGTAGTATGGAAGGACGGTGGTTTCTATGTGGCGGCTGATCTTACTGATGATCCGGAGCAGTGGAACCCGCTTAATTGCGACCGGGACGATGTGAAGACCGGTGTGGGCGAACTGACTGCGAAGTACCCGGAGAACCGTCTGTATAATCACTTGTCCAACTGCGCGCTGGAATATGAATGCTTAACCTCGTCCAATACCTTCCTGGGCCGCTGGGAAGGTGCTGTTCCGGTCTCATACTCCTGCAATGCCGGCTGCTTCGGTTGTATCTCTGAACAGCCCGATGACAGCGGGTTTGTGTCCCCGCAGACCCGGATGAACTTCCGTCCGGCTGTGAACGAAGTATCGCAAGTAATGCTGGAGCACCTGAAGACGCCGGAATCGATTGTCAGCTTTGGACAGGGCTGTGAAGGCGAGCCTTCTACGCAGGCGAAGCTGATTATTGAATCTATCCGTGAAGTCCGGTCCATTACCGATATGGGCTATATCAATATCAACACCAATGCCGGCTTAAGCGATCATATCCGCGGCATTGTTGATGCAGGGCTTGATCTAATGCGGGTTAGTACCATCAGCGCGCTGGATGACCATTATAACGCCTATTACAAGCCTCGCGGATATACGCTGGCTAACGTGGAGAAGTCGCTGAAGTACGCTGCCTCACAAGGCGTATATACCTCCATTAACTATTTGATTTTCCCGGGGGTTACTGACCGTGAGGAAGAGATTGAAGCGATGGTGGAGTTCGTCAGACGTACAGATCTTAAGCTCATTCAGATGCGTAATCTCAATATTGACCCAGAGAGCTATCTGGAGCTTATTCCTCCTGCACGGGGCGAGATTCTTGGCATGAAGACCATGCTCGAGATCTTCCGTGAGGAGCTCCCGGAGGTTGTCATTGGTTCCTTCACCCATGTTCCCCCTGCTGAGCTGGCCCGTGCCAAGCAGCGCAGAGTGCAGCTTTAGGCTTTAGGTTTTTAAGAACGGCTGGCCTATTGCAGAGCCTGGGCTTCACATGCTAGAATGTAGCTTGCGTAATCATATAACTCTAGGCCCGCATGAGGCTTAGGGCGTGAGAGGTGAGATTGTATATGCAAACAACCATTCAACCCAAGTACAATGTAACGAAGGTAACCTGCGCTTGCGGCAACACTTTTGAAGCCGGTTCGACAGTACAGGAGCTTCGCGTCGAAATTTGCTCAAGCTGTCACCCGTTCTTCACCGGTAAGCAGAAGTTCCTGGATGCCGGCGGACGTGTGGACAGATTCAAGAAGAAATATGGTATCTAATTTTGCATAGTTGATTTTTGCCTGTCCGTAAGCTATACTTATCTTCGCCGTGCTAGACGGGGAGGTAGCGGTGCCCTGTAACTCGCAATCCGCTGTAGCGAGGTTGAATTCCTGTTAGAGGTGCTGTCGATGTGAGGCCTTGGTTCCTATAGGCTGTGTTGACGGTTGGGTCCTCCGCAATGAGTGCTTGTGAACCTGGTCAGGTCCGGAAGGAAGCAGCCATAAGCGAGTTTGCTCTTGTGCCGGAGGGTGGCCTAGCCCGAGCAGTTTTGTAGGATTACCGCTTGGATCGCAGCCATCAATAACAGGTGCACGGTTTAAATAAGGATGATGATAGCGTCTTTGCTACAAGCAAAGACGCTTTTTGTTTTTCTAGGTATGCTAGGTAATGAGATATTATTCCCGCTCTGGCTAATATCCTTCCTTGACGGACGGTGAGCCGCTTCTGCTTGGTCAAAGACTTGGGAATATAGTATAATAAATTAGCGACAAATGCCGGAAAGCGGCAGCCTGAGAGAGGGTAATGCATAGTGGAACATATCGCGCTGTACCGTGCCTGGCGGCCGCAGTCGTTTCAAGATATGGTTGGGCAGCAGCATATTATCCAGACGCTGCAGAATGCGATCCGTGAACAGCGGGTTTCGCATGCCTATCTGTTCAGCGGACCGCGGGGAACCGGTAAGACGAGTGCGGCCAAGGTATTGGCCAAGGCAGTCAATTGCGAGCGGGGCCCGGGTCCTGAGCCCTGCAATGAGTGTCCGTCTTGTCTGAGGATTACGGCAGGCAACATCATGGACGTTCAGGAGATAGATGCGGCATCCAACCGGGGCGTTGAAGAGATTCGCGATCTGCGGGATAAGGTGAAATATGCACCTACCGAAGTACGCCGTAAAGTGTATATTATTGATGAAGTGCATATGCTGACAACAGAGGCATTCAATGCCCTGCTGAAGACGCTCGAAGAGCCTCCGCAGCATGTGATGTTTATACTGGCGACCACCGAGCCGCACAAGCTGCCGGCTACGATCATCTCGCGTTGTCAGCGGTTTGACTTCCGCCGGGTCTCGCTGGAGGAACAGACGGGCCGCTTGACTGAAATTTGCCAGAAGGAAGGCATTACAGCAGATGCAGATGCTCTCCAGTATATTGCCCGCCTGTCTGACGGCGGGATGCGCGATGCGCTTAGCATTCTGGATCAGATCTCTTCCTTCACAGACGGGAATGTGACCTATCAGCAGGTGCTTGGAATGACCGGGGGCATCCCCTCCGAGCAGTTCGCGCGTCTGGCGAACGCTATTCTTGAGAGTGACATGGGACAGCTGCTGGAGCTTGTGGAACAGATGATGCATGAGGGCAAGAGCGCAGATAAATGCTTGGAGAATCTTCTGTATTATTTCCGTGATTTACTGATGATCAAGATGGTGCCTGGAGCAAACCAGCTAACGGACCGCGTGCTTAATCCGGCCGATTTCCGTGATATGGCTGAGGCCTTTACCCGTGACAGGTTATTCCTGATTGTAGAGACGCTGAGCCGCTATCTGGGAGAGATGAAGTATGCGACCCATCCACAGACTATATTCGAGGTAGCGCTGATGAAGCTGTGCAGCGGTCCGCAGGATGCTGCTGCTCCGTCTGTAGGTGATCCGGTAGTGAATTCGGCCGCACCTGCAGCCGCGAATGGTTCTCCTCAGGTACAGTCCGGTGAGCTGGATCAGCTCAGACGGCAGATTGCCGCACTGGAGAAGAAGCTGGAGCAGGCTATTCAAGCCGGAGGGGTTGCTGGCGGCGGGCGTGAGCAGGCAGCGCAGCGCACTGCCCCGCCAAGCGCTCCGCGGGTATCCTCCGCCTCTAAGCTTCCCCCGCAGCTGGATAAGTTCATTGCGGGTAAGGACAGTCCTGATTTTAGTGCGGTCTTTAAGCAGTGGAGTCTTGTTCTTCAGGGTGTGAAGGAAGAGAAGGTCACGGTACACGCTTGGTTTGTGGACGGTGAGCCGGTGGCGGTGATGGAAGATGCTGTGCTGGTTGCCTTCAAGAATACCATTCACCGGGATACTACAGAGAAGCCTGCGAACCGGCAGGTCATCGAGAATGTAATGAATGCCAAGCTGGGTAAGCCTTACCGGCTGGTTACTATGATGATGCGGGACTGGAATGAAGCAGCGACGAAATCTGCGGCTTCGGCCGGAACAGAGGAGCTGCGTCTGGAGCATGAGCACGAGAGCGGCGAAGGCAAGTCCGAACCATGGATTGATGAGGCGATCCAGCTCTTTGGAGAAGACCTTGTTGTCATAAAAGAATAAGGATTCAGCTATCAGCGCGAAGATGCGCATCCCAAAGGAGAGATGATGTATGAATAATATGAACCAAATGATGAAGCAGGTTAAGAAGATGCAGGAACAGATGCTCAAAGCCCAGGAGGAGCTAGGCAGCAAGACGATTGAAGGTTCTTCCGGTGGTGGCGTGGTTACCGTTCAGGTGAACGGACACAAGAAATTGCTGTCCATTCAGATCAAGCCGGAGGTTGTTGATCCGGAGGATATCGAAATGCTGCAGGATCTGGTGATCACTGCTGTTAATGATGCTCTTACCCAGGCAGAAGAGTTGGCGAACAACGATATGGGTAAATTCACAGGCGGAATGAAGATTCCTGGCTTGTTCTAGGCTTACTCCACTCCCTGCCAAAGGAGAACCGATACTTTGTATTATCCAGAACCGCTAGCCAAGCTGATAGAAGCTTTTACACGTTTGCCCGGGATTGGCCCGAAGACGGCGGCCCGGCTGGCTTTTCATGTGCTGAACATGAAGGAGGATGAGGTGATTGATTTCGCCAAAGCCTTGGTCAGCGTCAAGCGTAATCTTCATTACTGCTCGGTCTGCTGCAACATAACGGATACCGACCCTTGCCGGATCTGCCAGGACAAAACCCGCGATGCTTCGGTAATCTGTGTGGTTCAGGACTCGAAGGATCTGGTGGCTATCGAACGTACCAAGGAATTTGACGGCTATTATCATGTGCTCCAGGGTGCAATCTCGCCTATGGAAGGCATAGGGCCGGACGACATAAGGCTGAAGGAGCTGCTGACCAGACTCAGCGATGAGCGGGTGAAGGAGCTGATTATGGCGACCAACCCCAACATTGAAGGGGAAGCCACCGCCATGTATATCTCGCGTCTTGTCCGTCCCTTTGAGATCAAGATCACCAGGATAGCCCATGGTTTGCCTGTAGGCGGCGATCTTGAGTATGCAGACGAGGTAACCCTGTCGAAGGCGCTGGAAGGCCGTCGTGAGCTGTTCTGACTGTTGTGCTGTTGTATTAAAAGTGTAGGGAGCCCTCGGGCTCCTTTTTTTATTTCCTCAAGAACCGCTGATACACTGCTAAAAGTTCTGCTAAGACCCCTCTCCCGGTTCTAAGTTTGTCCCTATTCCGATATGTATGAGATTAACGGGTGTGAATCATAGTTGCATCTGCAGTTATTCATATATCTTAGGAGGGATTGCAATGGGTTGGTGGAGTACCAAGTGGCTGAGCGGGAATGCGGATAAGGCAAAGGCAGTGGAGACGGAAGAGGAATGGGGCGCGGTGTACCATGAGGTGCGTAAAGCGCAGTCTGAATGGGAGCGGGCTTACCTGATGTTTGATGAGGCTCTGGGCCAGGATCAGATTGACTATGCGATCTATATCCTGGAGGCGGCTGAGCGTAAATATCAGATACACCTTAAGGATGCCAAGCGGCTGGGACTTAACCGGAGCCAGCTGCAAGTATGAACAGACCGAGTCAACGAGGAGGAGAACGATGCTAAGAACTGTAGCTATGGGTGTACTGATTATATCTGCAGCGCTGCTGATTCTGATTGTATTCAGGAAAAGATTGGGGTGGGCATGGCTGAGCGTATTTGGAACCCATCTTATATTGGCGGCACTCGGAATTTATATCGTTAATTTCTCAGGAGTTGTAAGTGATCTGCACATACCACTTAACCCCACAACCATAGGTGCTGTAACCATTCTTGGACTGCCGGGAGTAGCGCTGTTATTAGGTTTGAAATTAACTTTGTTTTAGAGGTTGACGAAGGCTCCTGATTCATGATACATTAAGTCTCGGCCCTTTGGACAGGAGATCTTCGGATCACTTGCTGAAAGCTAAAGCGAAAAAAGAAAATAAAAAAACGCTTGACTGAAACAAGGGTGCTGTGATATATTATAAAGGTCGCTGCTGAGACAAACATCAACGACAAAAGATGAGACATTGATCTTTGAAAACTGAACAACGAGTGAGTGGGAAATCACTTCGGTGAGATCCAAAAAAGAGAATGTAAATTCTCGTCA
>NZ_ASPS01000054.1:0-6748 GCF_000517865.1 Paenibacillus sp. FSL R7-269 | reverse complement strand
CGAAACTTTTTAAGCTTTGCCTTTCTCGCTTCCGCGATGATTCTGTTGAAGTAGCTTCAATATGATTAGTTTTCAGACACGCCCTAATCAAAATAGCTCCTACAGAGCGAACAAGCAGACACTATACTTTAGTGGTTACACCTACAAAAAAGAGGAGAATCCACGTTCATGCGGCTTCTCCTCTTTTTTAGATATAATCTTTTTCAGCCATTCTTAAGTCGTTCTTTAAGTTACTTCACTAGTCGGTTAGCCATAATAATGGCCTGTTCAATTGTTGTATTCTGTTTTGGAGCAAATGTATTTTCACTCAGACCCTTCACAATATTCGCTGCTGACATTGCACTCACAGCTTCCTTGGCCCAACTAGAGATTTTAGCCTGGTCGGAGAAATTCTTTGCACTGCCCTTTTCTATTGTCTTTCCTGCCTTATCTACAGCACGTTTTAACATTGTCGCCACTTCTTCACGTGTGATAGTAGCTTGGGGCGAGAAAGTGATTTCTGAAGTTCCCTTAACAATACCTAGTTCATATGCTTTTAGTATTTCAGGATTTTTTGTATCCTTAAACGTATTCTTACTCGATAAAGGTGCTGACTTTTGAGTTGATTTCTCATATAGTTTAACAGCAATTTCACAAAATTTTTCACGTGTTATTGCCTTATTATAACTTAAATCTTTTACGGGAAGTGTAAGTCCAGATGTTCTAGCTGAACGCAAATCAACGAGTGCCCAGTCAGAGGCATCCTTGAATATTTTTCCTTCATGTAACTTAGCTGCTGGCTTTGGCGCTAATCCATTTCCATTCATAATTTTCCTTGGCAAGAGTGTATCATTTTCACCCTTCTCCAATATGTAGACCTCACCGTTTGTTCTTATTACAAACCCTTCGAACACATAGGAAACATCGTCCATAAGCTTACGGCTGTCATTATAATCAAAGAACCAAAGGCTATCGTCATTTTTAATATAATAACCTCCTGCTTCCGACCAACGCCCTCCATCCTTGTAATAATAATCTTCAAAAATATATTTTACATCTCGATCAATTATACCTCGTTCATAATCATCGGCGTGGACATATAGAGTTCCATTATTCTTTAAATAGAGATCAGTTGTGAAATCCTTGATATCATTGCTTACTTTATTATCATTACGATACAGTGTCCCATCTTCCAATAATTTAATGTTACTATTGTTGGAATGGTTAACAATATTAGGGGCAGCTAAAGTATTAAATTCATTTTGACCTGGGAAACCAATATAGGTGTTACCTAATTTATCAATAAAGAATCCTTTATAACCTGGAGATTGATTTATTTGATCAAATCCATTGCCTCCGTTGTAGTTAGGATTAATCTTATACACCAAATTTTCGGCAGAGTAGTAAGATGGATTAATGTAATCAATATTCTCAGCAATCTTAACCGCTGTGTTAGAACTTGCTTGATAGGCAAATGGGAAGAGCATGCTTATGGATATTGTCTGTTGAATATGCCTACCACCTACTTCCTTATTTTCAACAGACACTTTAGGTATTACATTCTTATTTTCAATGAATAACTTTTTGTTTATATCTGGAATATCAGTGGGACTTCCCATTATGTATAATTCCCCATCATTAGTAAGAATGGTCGACAATTGTACAGTAGTAACCGATTCAATATCAGAAACTACACTGTAAGAATCTTTGTTGTAATTAAGTCTGGCACTTTGTAACTCCATGATTTCACGTGATTTTAAATAAGGAACATCAATTTTGGATATTGACTTTACATTACTCATAATTTTCGAAAAACTACTCTCATTCATGTTTTCGTCTGAAGATAAAAACAGATCCCCATTATCATATAGAATAAAATGATTAAGTTTATAAGATTGCAAATCTCTGACATAATATTTTTGTCCCGCATAAGTAGATGAATAATCGTAACCACCATACTCCCACACCCTGTCCGAATACTCTGGTTGGAGCTCACTTTTTAAAAATGAACTCCAATAATGAGTCTGCATGTCTCTTATGGGAACTTTAGAAGCTTCAGCAGATGCATAAAACGGGGATATTAAACAAGTGAGCAAAGACATTAGAGCTAAAATACTTATTAGTTTTTTCTTCATAGTATACCTCTTCTCTCGATGATTGATTAGATTCAAGTATAAGTCATAAACCAAATTAAGGATATCGTTAAGACATTGATTGTCGTTCTAAAAACCGTATTATGTCGGTTACGCTAACGGGAAATATAAGGTCAAGTAGCAGCAGCGATCAAGACTTAGACAGTTATGTTTTGATCGCTTTTTCTTTTATTAATTTATGGGCCATTTGTACGTTCGGACGCAAATAATAACTTTCGTTACTTTGAATTGCTGATGAGCTGTAGCTACTTAACTTTTGTTTTTTCTCACACAGATGATTCCCCATCCATATGTCTACAGGGGCACCAATTAGCATTACACTTTGTAGCTCAGCATCTGTTGTGACGATTCGTTTAGCCATATTATCCCATCCATCTCTAGTGGGCTCTATTTCGCGTATAAGCCCTCCAATATTTCAAGCTCATAGTCCCTTATGTATGAATTAAAGGCGCCTGTGGCGCAATTAAGCAGGCATCCTTTTATGTCAAACGGTTTCATAGCTATGACCTTTCTTGATGTTCAAAATCAGCGCCTGAATCGCCTCTCCACATCAGTAACCCAGAATTCGCATCCTTTTTACACTTAATTACAATCCGCAATCAACTCTAATCTTTCATGATCAACTTCAATTTACTGAAACAGAAACTAATGTATTATAAAAAAGCAGATCACTCATAAGAGCAGTCTGCTTTTAGATTGGTAGTTCTATTTAGCTTTGGCAGCGGAATAAGAATTTAGAAAATTGGTGATTCCATTTGGAACAAATGTCTCTTTCTTATCATCGAAAAGGTCTTGAGAAGTAACGGTGATAATCTTAATTGGCACTTTTGTGAGATTTGAAAAATATTGTTTATAGGCCTTATCATAGGCTGATTTTTTCTCTTCTTTTTGATTTACATAGAATAAATCTGGATCATCCGTCTTTTCTTGATCTAATAGAGAGGCCTGGAAAATCTCTTTATCGTTAAATTTAGTTCCTTGAAGGCTAACCTCGAAAACTTGAGTAATATTTTCGACCGAGCTCTGTCTAGTTACAAATGCGATATAGCGATAAGCTCCATCTTTTTTGCTTTTATAAAGTTGTAGATTATTTGGCGCTAGAAATCCGCTCATTCCCACATTAAATATGCCCTCTGAAGCAGTACTCAATTTCTTTTGGTAATTAAATGGAACAACATGTCCGTTTTGAACAGTTACAGCAGATGTAATTCTCGAAACTAATCCTACTGAGACCCCTTGTATAAGTTCGGGAGTACCATCTAAGTTTAAATCCACTAAGGTGAAATAATAGGAGTCACCATAATAATACTTCTCTTTTTTATTATCTGTGAGAACCTTTTTAATATACTCAGAGTAAAGTGTTTTCCATGATCTAACAGATTCCACTTTTGCTGAAGCGGTTATGGGAATACTCCCCAATAATATCAGCAATGCTGCAAAGATCCATGTAATTCGTTTCATGATTTAGTAACTCCTTATCCTATTATTACGTACTCAATATTTAATAGTAATATTAAAAGTTGATATTTTCCAGTAATAATATGGGACTCATCACCATAATAACGCCTCAGTGTCAAATCGATCCCACTGCAAGAGCCATTATAGGTCCACATCTAACATAGTCAAAATACCCTCCAAAAGCACACGTTCAACTTTCTTATCCTTCTTTCCAATTATACAAGATCCACAGTATAAGCTAGATTAGTTGAACCAAAGGAGTTAGCATTCAAAAACAACATCAATATCACTATTCATCTACGTAAACCGAGACGTTTTTTTCAATATTATCCTTTAATTGCAAAAGGAAAAATTAGAGTTTTGGCTCAAAGGAAAGCAAAGTACTATAAAAACCACTTGGGAGCTGGTGCTAGCCATGTGTTACTCCAACATGGAACCAATTTGGATTAAGCAGTGGTAATTAATAATTTAACATAAAACCTTTTTTGGTCGAGCTGGCCATTATTTGCGGATATCTTAAGTATTTCCTTTATCATCGTAATAGGTGCACCAGACAGGCGTTGCATACTTCTTCCCTTCAGCATTCCGTTCGCTCCTTACTGCACAGTATGCGTCTATTCTATCTGTAAGCCGTATTCCTTGTGGTAAGCCTCACCTTTTTCACGATACCATTCTATGAATTTATAAATGATTTCTTTGTCTGTTCTAGCGCCTATTCCATTGATTTTATTTTTGTTGTCAATCAATACATTGACACGATTCCCAAAAATATTGCTATACGAAAGGTAATGCAAACCATCTTTGTACCTAAAAACATGAATTGTTAATATATCATTCTCATACGATTCTTCTTCAGTAGTAAATTTGTGTTCATACGGACACCAACAAACCAAGTCAGTCATTACATAACTCTCGGGGTCAACTACATGCTTGCGTAGATAATATAATCCAGTCTTCGGCATCACTTCAACACCTTCCCAAATAATTCAAATTTCAAAGTGTCACCTTTCTATTGCGCACTATACGTCAAATACGACATAAATCCTCCACTAATCCTGTTCAACAAAACTGCCCGTTAGCTTAACAAGAATAAGTGGACAGCAGAAGCTTTCACTCGTAACGTTCACAGAAAACAGACACGACCTTAATGAGGAATCCTCATATTCCTTGCCGTGGTAGTTCTAGTCTAACCCCATCGAAAGTGATACACTTATATTATCAATTCACTATTTAAAACTGCAATTGCTGATGCTTAATGCGTGCGCACGGGAGGAGGTAAAACAGTGGAGATATTGAGTAAGATAGTTGAGTTTAGAAGATGATCTTACTCTTAAAATAGTCAAAGGGTTAAGACCTTCTGTAGTTTTCACAACGCTCTTTTAGAAGAAATGGTTCTGCAACTATCTATATCGAAATCCGTTTTAAAAGCTTTAGACATTGACCGTTAATAATACTAATTTTATAGCATTCTTTATCCTTCATAAGCTAGGACATTGCTTCCAATTTAAAGCTGGTTGTTCTAAAGATAACATCTATTAATTAGCACAGTCTATTTTCAGTTAAGATACCTACGTAAGATAATTTAACGTGGCTAAGCCATTAACTAATTGGAGGTTACTATGAGCGCAGAAATAGCTAAAAAACAATTACTAGAGGGTATGTATAAAATCGTTCCTAGTCTTAGATATCACTTTTTAGGTGATGATAGATTGTTAATTGAGTTAGATCGTATATATGCTAAGATCGAGAAACTTCAACCTGATCTACTATTCGATGTTACACATAGGATTCTAAAATATTTCAATACATATCAAGAAGCTCCTACTAACGATTTCATTATATTATCTGCGGCTTATGCTAATTGGTTTGAACAACATGATAGAGATTACTTTAATCCTAGAGGTAAAGATTATAATGCTAGGATGCAAGAAGTAGAAGACCTTATGCTCAAGGGACGTAATAGTTACGGCATGTATTGAGTAATGGTATAGTTATTGCAATGCTGTGGAACTGAATGATTATTTTGACAAAAGCTAGTTTAATATGCTAATTGGGCAGTACTAGCTCTCTCAACAAGATGAAGATCTAAAAAAAGAGTTTAATCAAAATCCAAAAGAATTCATCTCCAGTGCAACATATATAACATCAATTAATAAATCAGAATAAGATAATGTAAAATTCAAACGAGCCAATAGTATACCATTGACTCGTTTGGTTATGTCATACGATAACTTTTATTTACACATTATTACTTATGTCTCTTTCTAAGACACGAATTAAACGTCTGATTAGCTTATTGAATAACATCCTTACGGTCGATCTGTACGTTCGAACGCAAATAGTAGCCGTTGTTACTTTGAATTGCTGATGAGCTGAAGCTGGTTATCATACGGTTTTTCTCACACAGATGATTTCCCGTCCATATGTCTGCAGGAGCACCTATTAGCATTACACTTTTTAGTTCGGCGTCGGTTGTGATGATTCGTTTGGTCATACTGTCTTCCCCATCTCTAATGGGCTCCATTTCGCGTCTACGCCCTCCGATGTTTCAACCTCATATTCCCCCTTATGTATGAATAAAAAGGTGCCTACAGAGCAAATAAGTAGGTTTCTTTTTATGTCGCACGGCCTTCTTACGCTTGACCATTCACGATGTTCGTACTCAGCGGCATAATCCTTTGTTTTTATATTGCCAACTTTAAATGCTCTTTTCCAACTTTAATTATGCTTTGCCAACTCTTTTTTATCATTGCAAACTTTATTCAATCGCCCGCCACATCAGCAAGCACGAACATGTGGTTTTTTACAAATAATCACATTTCATGATCGACTTTAATCTCTCATGATCAACTTTAATTTACTGGAGCACTATGCAATAGTGTCTGTAGTCCTATAAACCATTTCGAAGCAGTCGTCATTAGAATGGATAAATTCTACATTTCATCTTCAAATCCTGCAAAATCATACTCTATCATCAAACGAGTTTGAAATAGTTTTTCCTGAGAAAGTATTTGCAGTTTTTACGCACAAAATGTTCATCACCAATTTTCAATGTTACCTTGTTGTAGGAACTAGGGCGTGTCTTAAAACTAGATATTGCTTCCAACGCATAACCGTAGCATAATTTTACAAGGACGCAATTACGAGGAGCTTGTAAA